>RZYD01000026.1 GCA_009930445.1 Bacteroidia bacterium
AATTCCTGTGACTACCAATTGTTCTCCATGGTGAATTTTAACTCATTTTACAATTTTCTTCGTGTAATATAAATATCGCTTTTCGGAGGGGACTCAATTATGGAGCAAAAAGCAACCCAATGAGATTATAACTTCCACAAAAACAAGGATTAAGACATTCCATATGGACTTCAATATATTTTGGTCCACTTCTGATGAGATTATAACTTCCACAAAAACAAGGATTAAGACCAAGCAGTCATGGTTAATAAAGCCAATTAAAAACTATGAGATTATAACTTCCACAAAAACAAGGATTAAGACATAAATATATGCTGCTGTGGGTCACGTACTTCGTCATATGAGATTATAAATTCCACAAAAACAAGGATTAAGACAGCCAATAATGTTTTTTCTTCATAATTCATCTTAATTTATGAGATTATAACTTCCACAAAAACACACCGGGCGGTAAAAACACCCATAATCGAAAATATTGAACCACAATTTTTAATAGCCAACAACAGGTCTTTCTTACTTCGTTCCTTTTTTTTTGACTTAAAAAATCTATTATCTTTGGTTGCTTATACCATCATAAAAAAGGTTGATAAATAATTCACAAAAAATCCTATTTAAATAACACTCTTTACGTAATAACCATTTAACCTATGCCAAAAACTACTAACGCACAATTAAGGTATTTTGAAATCGACAGATGCCTTCAAAACAAATATCATCGACCCTCAAACTCAAATCATGAAGCGCATTTGGGTTGCTGGACCCTGAATGAACTTGCCGAAGCGGTCAGTGACGCCTTGTATGAAAAAAATCGTCGGGATGAAGGAATAGCATCCAGAACGATTCGGGATGATATTGCTGCGCTTAGGAAGGGAATAATGGGGAAGTATGCTCCAATAGAGAATATAAAAGGTGTGGGCTATCGTTATGAGGATCCGTCGTTTAAACTTACTGAAAACCCATTACAGGAGGATGACCTGAATAAACTTAAAGAAGCGTTGGGTATTTTAAAGCAATTCAGGGGTTTTCGTTATTTCGAAGATCTGGAGGTTATCACCGGGAACCTGGAGTCAAAAATTGCACGCACTGAGTTGCCTATTGTGCAGGTTGATGTTTGTCAGGGAGCACAGGGGCTCGAACATATCAGTGTTATTCGTGAAAGTATGAAAAATAAAACACCCCTGGAACTCTACTACCGGCCTTTTGATTCTCCTGAGGTTAAGACGGTTTTTCATCCTTATCTTTTAAAGGAATATAATAACCGCTGGTTTGTTTTTGGCTACTCCAATTTCTATAAAAATAATGGAGTGTATGCCCTCGACCGCATTGTAAGTATCAAGTTAAAACATCTTGAATCATTTAAAGAGGGCAACCCGATAATAATCGCTAATTACTTCAATAATATAATAGGTGTAACCAACAAGGGAACACCTTTAGAAGATATTGTTTTTACGGTTCGTGAGCCAAGGCGTAATTATATTGATTCAAAACCATTACATGAATCGCAGCGGGTTGTTTATCGAGGTAAAAATTATACGCGCTATTGCATGAAATTAAGAATTAATAATGAGCTTATTGCGGCTCTGCTAAGCTATGGCCCGGATCTTTTTGTCGAAAAACCATTGTTGTTAGGGCAACAAATGGGGCAACTGACTGCTGAGATGGCTATCATTTATCAAAACCCCCTTAGCTAACTTTTCAACACGAATAAAAAACATTGGGGTTACATTTTTTTCTTACTTCTTTTCAAAAAAAAATGTTTTCATGCGTTTCAAACAAAATATTGCCTATATTTGAAATTTATCGTAGTCCAAGACCAAATCAACAGAAACAAATTTTTCTGTTCGGCCAGTAAAATTTAAAGTATTATGACTTTTGAAGGATCAAATGAAACATCAGAAAGAAAATTTGTAGAGTTGCATGTTGCATGCTTCATTTTTGATCAACCCCTTACTCAACAGGAGATTCCCTATTTTCGTTCTGCCGTATCAAAGACTGCAGGAAGCCAGTTTGATAAATTTCATAATCATAATCTTAGTGAAGAAGGGGGAAAATATATTTATAGGTATCCTTTGATTCAATACAAAAGAATTAAGGGAAAAGCATCTATTGTGTGCATCGGTGACGGAACAGAGGATATAGGACACTTCTTTCAGCATAACAGGCATAATCTGTCTATCGGAAATCGTAAAGCGGAGTTTCGTACAGAATCGATACGTGCGGATAAATTCAGGTTGCAAATCTGGGAGAAGTATTTCCCGCTTAATATTATTAACTGGCTGGCCTTAAATCAAAAAAACTATGGATTGTACCGTCAAATGACCGATGATTCGGAGAAGATATTTTTTTTGGAGAAGATTCTGACAGGCAATATTTTGTCGTTTTGCAAGGGTGTTGGACTTTTTGTGCAGCGCGATGTGAAAGTACAGATTGATGAAGTATGGGCCAGTGGAGTAACGCAATTTAAGGAGCAGACCTTGATGTGGTTTAATGTACAGTTCCGAACCAATATATGTATTCCGTATTATTTGGGATTAGGGAAGGGTGCCGGATTTGGATTTGGTACAATTTTGCCGCCGGCACAGAAAAATGAAAAGGCAGAAAGAGTGCCATAAGGATGTTTATGTTTGCGATGAGAAAAATAAGATTTTAAAATATAGAGATTGATGGATACTATACGAAAACGGATTTACCTGGCTGGTATGTTGCATGATATTGGTAAATTTTACCAGCGTGCCAGTGGGTCTTTTAATGCAGATGATAATAATCTGAAAAAACAATCAGAGAAAATTGCGGATTACATCTGTCCCAAAAAGGAAAACGATCGGCCAACACATCAACATGTAATTTGGACCAATGAGTTCTTTGAGCAGATGGAAAAATCATTGAAGCTGTTTTCCTCTGTAAAGGATAATGATGACCACCCTTTTCATGTGAATGCCTGGGCTACTGATGCAATAACGGATGATAATATAGCTAATCTGGCTTCTAATCACCATCGTCCGGCAACAGATCTTCAAAAAATTATTACGCTTGCAGATTGGTGGAGTGCGGGTATTGATCGGCCAGATAATTATGAAGAAAAAGACAATATTTTTAAGGGAGGTATTCGGTTTCATAATTATAAGTCAGTACCTCTTTTTAGTATTTTTAATGAGCTAAATACAGGGGATCAAACGAAGATAAATTCTAATACTTTTGTGTTTAAACCTCGTAAACTTGAGGTTGAAGACGTTTTTCCTATAAAATATGTTCAGGATGATGTGCATGACCTGCAAAAAGATTATGCTGATTTATGGAAAGAATTCATCAAAGAGTTTGCACGACTTCCCCTTGACAGCTTCAGGGGCTTTGAAGAGAGTCTCTCTTTCTTATTAAGGAAATACACGTGGGCAATTCCGTCCAATACAGTTGACAAAGCCAATGTGAGCCTTTTTGATCATTTAAAGACAACAGCAGCTTTTGCAGATTGTCTTTATGTGGCATCTCAGCATGAAGAATACAAAGAAGCCTTTGATTTAGCCGGCAAATATCCAATATTAAAACAGGGTTATTATCCGGTAATGCTTTTAGGTGTTGATATTTCAGGAATACAAAGTTTTATTTATGACATTGCCAGCAATAAGGCAGCCAAAAGTTTAAAGGGTCGATCGTTTTACCTGCAGCTTCTCGCGGATGCCATTTTGATGAAGTTTTATCGACATCAGGCAATTGAAGCGATGAGCGCACATGTTTTATATGCTGCCGGAGGAAAGTTTTTCATGTTACTTCCGAATACTCCGGAAGTAAAAGAAGCTATAATTGAAATTAAAAATGAAATTGATACTGAGTTGTGGGAAGAGCATAAAGGCAGACTATCCGTTCATATGGATGTAGTACCTTTTGCATATCATTCTCAGTTTATAAATAATAAAGCTGAATCATGGATTAGTATTCTTAACAAATCCGAAAAGTTACAGGTTGGTGCATTGTGGAAAGCGCTGAATGAAAAGCTCTCTGCTCAGAAAAACAGGAAATTTGTGAATCTGATTCGTGATGATTATGATGCATTCTTTAATCCACAGGATAGGCGCCTGAAGGTATCCGGAAAATTAGGTCAGTGTGCTGTTACCGGTGATGAGTTTCAAAATGAACAGGAGAAAGTCCCTTTGGATAAAGAATCTGAGAAATATGTTTCTAAATCTGTTTATAATCAGATTAAGCTCGGGCAGGATTTAAAGGATGTTGATTATATTATTGTCTTTAAGGAAAATTCAGATAAAGATGATTATTTAAAAAACAGAGCCCGTGCCTCTATAAATATTTTAGGCACAAATTTTTACTTGTTTGATAAGAATGAATTAATCAAAGAACTTCCCGGTTATACTCAAATTTCTTCTGCTGATATTTCTACATTTTATTGTATAAATACAACTGGTTTTTTGGATGCAGAAATTAAAGGCAAGTCTATTACTTATGGCTATAAATTTTATGGTGGTAATGAACAGGCCTATTTTCGTGACGATGATGGAACAGTAATCTATTCAGATAAAAATCATAAAAAGGCGAAAACGTTTGAAGATCTGGCTATTGATGATAAGGGAGATTCAACATCTTTGGGTGTGCTGAGAATGGATATTGACAACCTGGGAACATTGTTTATCAAAGGATTGCCGGAGAAATCCATGTCATTTAGTGCGTATTCAACACTTTCTTTTAACCTGGAATTGTTTTTTAGCGGGTATTTGAATACCATACGTGATGAAAATGAATTTCGTGATTGGGTAAATATTCTTTATTCAGGTGGCGATGACCTTTTTGTTATAGGTCGATGGGACAAGGTAATTTTATTTGCAGAGCAAGTACAAAAACGATTTAAGCAATTTACCGGTCGTGATGATATCACAATTTCCGGTGGTATGGTGATGGTTGGAAGGAAGTTCCCTATTGCCAAGGCAGCTGATATGGCCGGTGATGCTGAGAAAGCCGCTAAAAATTATGGGGAAGGAAAACTTAAGAATGCGTTTTGTTTTCTGGGACAGACCATATCATGGAAACATGAATTTGGTTTGGTGAAAATACTCAAAGATACCTTGATGAGTTTTATGACAGGGCAGGGTGGAATTCAACCATTATCCAAAGCATTATTACATCAAATTATGCGGTTTAAAGCCATGAAGGATGGCAATGATTTGAAGTATTTATGGCTTTCTGCCTATTATTTTAAGCGGTATAGAGAACGCTATTGTAAAGATAACAATGCTGATGCTGAGAGATTTATTAATGATATTACCCGAAAGATTGTGGATGGTGATCCGCAATCAAATATCGAAACAGGTAGTCGATATCTTGATCTTTTGGCACTTGCAACACGTTGGTGTGAACTGGAATTAAAATTAAAAACTAAAGCATAAATATTATGGCATATCCACAGGAACATTTAAACCCGGAATGGATCCGGAAGGGCATCAATAATGATGCTGTTGAGTGGGCGAGATCTTTTGGTGAGTTTTTAAGTACTCAACAGGATAGAAAAAAACCACTTACAACTTCACAAATCAGGAAGTTTTTTGGTGAATTAAAGAGAACGCAGGCAGATGTTGAAAAACATCTTCAAAATCTTCCTATGTTGAAGGCTCAATTAGCATATGCTGTTGGGAGAGATAATAATACATGTATTACCTTTTTTAATGACGAATTGTCAAAAGGAATAGATGTAGTTGTTTCTGCGAACACTGACTTGGAGTCTGTAAAATACTTTAAAAACTTTGTTAAAATTGTTGAATCCGTTGTTGCTTTTCATAAGTTTTATGGAGGTAAATAAAAAAAATAGTTATGAATAAATTAATAAAAAAAATAATTGTTAGAAAACAAATAGAGCTTCTTAGTGGGTTACATATAGGAGCGAGTAGCGATAACGTTGAAATAGGGGGCGTTGATAAGCCGGTTATTAGGCAAACATTGAATAAGGTGCCATTTATACCCGGTAGTTCATTAAAAGGTAAAATTCGATGTTTGTTAGAGCAAGCTTCAGGTGTCGAACTCGAAAACTCTGATATAATTAATAATGTATTTGGAAGTGCAGCATCTAAACCGTCTAAGTTGATTTTTCGTGATGCGTTAATGACCTCTGAGTATAAGACATTATTAAGCACTTCAGAGTCAACAGATATGCCATATACTGAACTTAAATGGGAGAATAAAATTAATCGATTAAAAGCTGAAGCAGATCCTCGCCAAATTGAACGAGTTCCTGCAGGTGCAAGATTTGATGTGGAAATTGTTATCAATGTTTGGGATAATGAAGACGATGGAAATCGTTCATTAGAGCTTTTAAATAAAGGCATTAAGTATCTTGAAATGGATTACCTGGGTGGTAATGGCAGTCGTGGCTATGGCAAAGTGATTTTCCATGATGTTGATCAAAATGAAGAATCATTAAGCGTTTAGTGATGAAAAAGATATTTACAGTATATAAGCTTCACTTTACCTCTCCTATACATCTTGGAGACGAAAGGGATGATTATACACGAAGCTTGAGAATTCTGCATTCCGACAGTTTTTATGCTGCTCTTACTGCTTCGCTGGCAAAAGCAGGCTATCCGTTTGAAGAAGATTTTGATGGTGATCTTGGCTTTCATACAAGTAGTCTGTTTCCTTTTTATCAGAAAAAGGAAGAAACTGAACCTGTTTATTTTTTTCCTTCCCCCAAAATATCTTTTCAGTTACCGCAAGACCAAATTGCACAGCATAAAAAGTTGAAAAAGGTGAAGTATTTTGATCTTTCTTTTTTTGAAAACCTTGCTGCCGGTGGTGTCCCCAATGAATCTATGTTTAAGGCAATTCAGGGAGATTTTTGTTCCGAGAGGGAAATCCCTGAATTTATGACCAGAGAAATGCTTCAAAGGGCTACTGTACCCCGCATTCCTGCGCAGGACGGTGGTGCAAAAGATACAGAAACATTTTATACTGAACGTATTCGGTTTATAGGAGAATCCGGGCTCTATTTTTTATGTGAAGGTGATATAACTTTGTTGGAAAAAGCATTGGATATCTTGAAAGAGGAGGGAATTGGCACAGACAGAAATGTGGGTAACGGGTATTTTTCATATTCGACGGATTCAATCTCAATAGATCTCCCGGATGAGGGTGATTATGCAATGAACCTATCATTGTATGTCCCTGAAGATAAAGATGAAGCAGGAATAATGTTGGAAGGGAAGCCGGCATATTCGCTTATCCGCCGTGGTGGTTGGATTACAACACCTCCTTACAATACATATCGGAAGAATCGCGTATATGCCTTTGAAGAGGGATCGCAATTTCAATTTAAACTTTCTGAATGTACGGTGAAAGGGAAGATAGTAGATTTGAAACCGAAAATTGAATATAATCCCATTGATCATCCCATATACCGCAGTGGTATTGCATTGTTTATTCCGTTTAACCGACAAAAGCATGAATAAAGTATATAAGATTAACATACAAACGCTGACACCTGTTCATATTGGCGCCGGTCAGGAAAAGGATTTGGTTGAAGGTGCTGATTTTATTAGGCATGAGAAGAAGTTGCATTTTCTGAATACAAGAAAAATATCTGAGGATTATGGAGTGGAAATGCTCTGTAATGCATTTATGAATCCATCTTCTGATGGGTTGCGTCGTCGTCTTGAAGAACAGGGTGACTTTAAGGATTATATTAAAAAGTCATATCCCTTTGAAAGTAATGTGCCGCTCAGGAATGGAATTAAAAGTCAGATTAAGAATCCGGTTACAGGAAATCCATTGATACCTGGAAGTTCTCTAAAAGGTGCTATTCGTTCATTGCTTTTTGCTGCATTGAGAAGTCGAGGTGAAAAAGAGGAGGACAAGGTTCTGGGATCATTAGATCACAATGATGATTTCTTGCGGTTTATTCAAGTCTCAGATTGCTCCATGAATCAATTAGCCTATTTGAATACAAAAACATTTAACCTAAAACAACAAAGTGAGGAGCATTTTATTGGTGCATGGAAACATGGAGAAAAATCTAATGGGCAGTTTAATGAAAAAGGGTTTAATTTCGTTTATGAATGTATTTCTGTTGACTCACAAGGTGTTTCTACGATTGGCTTAAACCCGAAATTATTTAAAAAGGTTTGTTCATACAACACACCGTATTATTCAGAAAAAGACAAACTGTTGTCTGGAGAAATCAAGAGTTTATTTAATTTAATTAATCAGCAAACAGAGAATTATATAGATAGGGAAATAGCTTTTTTTGAACAATACTCCAATAATGAAACACCTCGTATTATCGATGAATTAATAAAAATCAAAGGATTGTTAATGCAATCAAAAGATGATTTCTGTGTTCTTCGAATGTCTGCCGGAAGTGGTTTTCATAGTATAACAGGAGACTGGCAATTTGACACGCATGAAATTAATGGAGTAGATACTCGTAAAAAACCATTTAGAGGCACATATGATGGAAAACATTCAGCCAAATCCAGAAAGATTGCCATTGAAAATGGACATTTCTATCCTATGGGATTTGTAATGCTTTCTCTTGCCAGTGATGAGGAGTACAATGAATTGTTGAATCGTGAACGTGATTCTATTAATGTGAAAATGGCTGATATTAAGCAGAAGGAGGAAGTAGAAAGAAGAAAGCGGGAAGAGGAGAAGCGAAAACGAGCAGAACAAGAAAAGAAACTAAAAATCCATGAATTATTGATTCAATTTGACGATCTTTTTGAATTTGGAAAGTTTGATGAAGCTAAGGCTATGTTACATGAGGTATATTTAATAGATTCCGAAGATAGTCAATTAAGCGAGAAACAAAATCGTCTAAATGAAGCTATAAGAATAGAAAATGAAGTTAGAACACTAACCATTGAATTAGAAGAATTAAAAACATCAGATAATCTCGCTTCAGCAATAGAGTTGATTGAAAAACTAAAAGTTATAGATATTTCTAATATACAGCATTGGAATAATGAACTTCAGGAAATCCAACACAGACTCAAGGTTGATAAGGTTAAAAGTGGTGGGTTAACTGAACTTATAGAAAAGGCCAAGGGTAAGAACATTGATACATTATCAAAGCTTATTAAACCTTATTTAAAGGCCGCAGGAAGAATCACTTCAAATGACGTTGATCAGCTTTATGATATTTTGATAGATTGTTTTAAGGTTGAAAAGAAGAAGACTTTAAATAAATGGTATGGTGAATCTGCAAAAGATTCTGTTTACTGGAAACGAGTCTCAGATTGGTTGGAAAATCCTGATGATGTAAATGCATTATTCCAACGCTTCCAAAAAGAACAAAATCTTTAACAGATGACCAAAACGTTGATTAGCTTTCTGGGAACAGGCAGCCTTGAAAAGAATGATAGTAATGGCTCTTTGAAGAGTTCAAGACAATATCGTACTTCAAAGTACAGGATTGAAAATGCTGAATATGACTCGCCCTTTATTTCTGATGCCTTACGCCGGCATTTTAATTACGATCAACATATTATTATCGGCACAGTAAGATCGATGTGGGAAGAGGCATACCGTGTTTTCGCGGGTGAGGATAATATAAATGCTGATATCTATCTCTCTTTATCCGAATTTTGCATCAATGCCAACCACAAAACTAAGCTGGATGAGTTTCCTTACAAGAATGAGCTGGAATCTGTATTTGGTAACAACGGGAAAGTCATTTTAATTCATTATGGCATTTCGCAACAGGAAATAGAGCAGAATACACGTATTATTGCCGGTATAGAACAATACCTTGCTTACGACACAGAAATTTCATTGGATATAACCCATTCATTTCGCTCGCTACCGCTCTATTTTATGAACCTTCTGATTTATCTGGAAACAGTAAGTAAGAAACGATTAAAAGTTGATGCAATCTATTATGGTATGCTTGATGTTTACCGTGAATTGAATTATGCTCCGGTCGTAGATTTATCCTCTGTATTAAAAATGAATAAATGGATAACAGGAGCCTATTTATTTAAAGAATATGGTAATGCGCGCCTGATTTCATCCTTAATGGAACAGGAAAATAAAAGTCTGGCAACCCAATTGAAGAATTATTCCGAAGCGAACAGTATAAATTCTGTTGCAGCGATCAAACAGGAAGTAAAGAAACTTTCTGCATTAAAATTTGATGCTCTGTCTCCAATCCCTGCCATGATTATTCCTGACGCTGTAGGTGAGTTTGTAGATGCTTTCAAGGATATTGAAGTATTCTCACTTTTTCAGTATGAGCTTGCAGGATGGCATTACCGAAAAGGGAATTACGGGCATGCTTATATGATGTTAGCAGAAGCTGTAATTACCAGTGCCTGTGAGGATCTTGAGATTCATTATGATAAAGAAGCTTCAAGAAAAGAGGCAAAAGAAAGGATCTGGACTGAAAACAGCTTGTTTGGTAGTAAAAGATCTATTTATAATAAAGTGAATAAAACGCGGAATATCATTGTCCACAGTCTTGAAAATGATAAAAAGATTCATGGGATGATCGCTGATTTTTCATCGTTTTATGACAAACTTGAACCGCTCTTTAAATAACCCCCCAATGCCACGAAAAATATTAATCTCATTCCTGGGAACCAATGAATATGTCCCGGCAAACTATTATTTGAGCGATCAGTCCCATAAAATTGATAATGTCCGGTTTATTCAGGAGGCTATCCTGGAACTAATTTGTAATGATTGGACCGAAATGGATGTTGTAAAGGTTTTTCTTACCGATGAAGCCGAAAAGAAAAACTGGGTGGATAATGGTCACCTTGACAGGGATAAAAAAGTTATTGAATGTGAAGGATTGAAATCCCGGCTGGATGCCTTTGCTGCTCATCATAAATCAAAAATTCGTTTTGAGCCAATATATAATGTACCCACCGGAATAACGGAATCGGATGTCTGGGATGTTTTTGATACCATATATGAACAACTGGAGGAGAATGATGAGGTCTATTTCGATATTACGCACTCTTTCCGAAGTATTCCCATGTTGTGTATGGTGCTGCTCAACTATGCCAAATACCTGAAAAACATTACGGTAAAAGGAATCTATTATGGTGCTTTTGAGGTGCTGGGCCCGGCATGGCAGGTGAAAAATAATATGCCTGTTGAAGATCGTAATGCACCGATTGTGGATGTTACCCGTTTCTCCATGTTGCAGGACTGGTCGATTGCTGCCGGCGATTTCGCTACTTATGGCAATGCTGATCGTCTTCAGGAGATCAGTAGTGAAGTTTTAAAGCCATTTTTGGTTGAGGCCAAAGGACAAGATAAATCGCTTTTAGCGCTTAACAGAACCATTAAAAACACAAAGAAATTTACGGAAAATATTCAGACTTGCCGGGGAAAATTGATAATTGAAAATGGTGCAGCGAAACAGATTATCGAAGATCTTTCTGACGTAAAAGAAGACACTATCGCAATTCGTCCTATAGTTCCTCTTCTTGATGCAATTAAATCGGCATTGTCAGATTTTCAAAATGGTCCCGGTGTTAACAATGGCTATGCAGCAGCAAAATGGTGCCTGAAAAATAACCTGATTCAGCAAGGATTGACAATTCTGGAGGAAACCATAATTAGTGAAGTATGTGAAGAGTTGGAGTTGGATTTCCAAGATAAAGATATTCGTACGTTGATTTCATCCTCAATATATCTTATAAAGAATAAGAAAGATGAAGAAAAATGGGATGTTAAGAGTGATGCTGAATTAAATTTCATTAAGATGGTTAAGGCAAAATCATCAATTGCAAGCGATAAGGCACAATCATTTTGTGATATACAGGAGTTTCGGAATGATATTAATCATAATGGGATGCGAAAAAAATCAGCAGGGCCTGACAAGTTTATTAAATGCTTAAAGCGTAACCTGCCTGATGAATTAGTACGCAAGCCAATAGAAAATGCGCATAGTATTTTTATTAATTTGTCCAATCACCCTTCAACAAACTGGGATGAATATCAATTGGAATGTGCAAGCAAATATGGAGAAATTCTGGATTTTCCATTTCCGGATGTTGACCCCAATGCTTCATCCTATGAAATCGATTTGCTTGCTGAAAATCTTATTCAGGAATTGGATAAATTAGCTGTATTAAGGGATAGTAATATTAGGGCGATTCATATCATGGGAGAACACACACTCTCTTATGCCCTCGTTTCCAAATTGCAGAAACGAAATATCTCCTGTCTGGCATCAACCACAGAGCGAATGGTAACTCAACATGGTGATGAAAAAGTATCTCTTTTTAAATTCATATCTTTCCGTACCTATCCGGAGTTATAATGATAAAGTTTAAGTTTCCTCCCACTGATCAGCAAAGAGCGGTTGCTGATAAAATTGTGGATTTCTGCACACAGGATAGGTCACGTGTGATGATACTCAGCGGGTATGCAGGAACAGGTAAAACAACACTTATTAAAGCAATTATCGACCATTTAAAAACACGTAAGATTCCATGTAAGTTAATGGCGGCAACAGGGAGAGCCGCACGTGTTCTGCAGGAAAAAACAGCATTGCCAACCTATACCGTTCACCGGTATATCTATACTTTTGAAATCAGGAAGATCCACCCCCAGTCAAAACAGGTTAAACACTTTTTTAAATTAGATAAATGTAGCGACCCTGCGAATACGGCTTATTTTGTTGATGAGGCTTCTATGATTGGTGATAAAGTTACAAAATCAGATATTGTCGATTTTGGTACAGGCCGCCTATTAACAGATTTATTTACTTATGTCGGTCCGAGAAAAATTATTTTTATTGGGGATCCGGCACAGTTACCTCCGATAAATTACATTACATCTCCGGCACTGAATCCTGATTATTTTCAAAAAAATATGCGAATGGATTGCGGGTTTGCGGTTTTATCAAAAATTTTCAGGTATGAAAATGAATCGGGTATTTTTGTAAACACCAAATACTGGCGGGAAACGATGCAACTCCCTGTTTTACCGTATTTTAATGTTTATGCCTCCGGCTATGACGATATGAAATGCCTGGGTTCACTTGAAAACCTGGCAAAGGAATACGCTATATCGATAGAAAAATATGGTATTGGAAAGAGTATTTTGGTTTCATTTATGAATTCCACCGCCGACTATGCCAATAGTTTAGTGCGCAAACATCTATATCCCGGAAAAAAGCTTAATACCCTCAATAAGGGGGAATTGTTGATGGTTGTGCAAAACAATTATAAACATGACCTGAGTAACGGAGATCATATTGTGGTAACTGATATTGGCAAAAAGTATAGCCATACCGGAATTGACTTTATTGATATAAAGGGTTACGCTTTTGACGAGTTCGGACAAAGGACTTTTGTGGGCCCTGCAATATATGATATGTTATTTACAAGGGGTAAAACTGATTTTCATGAATTAGAAATCCGGTTATTTCAGGACTTTATTATTCGAATGAAAAAAGAACATGGTATTACTGATAAGGATGATAGTTTTATTACTATGTTATCTTCTGATCGTTATTATAATGCCTTACGGGTCAAATTCGGATATGCCATTACTTGTCATAAAAGCCAGGGAGGAGAGTGGGAAGAAGTATATATTGCTATTGACAGAGCCCTTTTCCGACAACCCAAAGAGGTTCAGTACCGTTGGTTTTATACTGCCGTAAGCCGCGCCTCAAAGTCCGTTTTTTTTCAGGAAAATATGGCGATAAAATAAAAATTTCTTCCGGCATAAAGCCTGCTGGGCTCAACTTCTTTACTTACATAAAAACTAAACCTTGGAACAGGAAAAGCTTTGGTTTATTTTGGAAAATAGACTTTCCCTTTTATCCATTCTTTTTCCTGGCAACAATGATGACAACGGTAAAAGGCAGCATCAGTTATGAAAATGTTCCTTTTTTGGCTATCTCTGATAAATAATAAATAGTTTGCACCATTGCACAGAGTGAAACCTAAAAAACTGTCGTCCGATAGCAGGCCTGCGGTTATCGGAAAACAGTTTCCCGGACAATATCTTATTCCTCCATATACCGATACCGAATATCGACAGGCGGGATAAGGGTCTCTTTGATGGTCCGCGGGCTGGTCCATCGCAAAAGATTCAGATAACTACCGGCTTTATCGTTAGTTCCCGAAGCGCGTGCCCCTCCAAAGGGTTGTAAGCCAACCACGGCCCCACTGGGTTTATCATTATAATAAAAATTACCAGCCGCATAGCGTAACGCCCGACAGGCCTTTACCAATGCATACTTGTCCTTGGCAAAAATCGACCCTGTTAATGCATAGGGTGAAGTCTGATCACAAAGTTTTAAGGTTTCTTCAAATTGATCATCATCGTAGATATATATTGTCATGACTGGACCAAAAATCTCTTCCTGCATGGTTTTAAACTGTGGATTGGTTGTTACAATTACCGTCGGCTGAATAAAATATCCCGTGGTTTTATCCCCAGTTCCCCCACAAAGCAGGGTTGCATCCGGCGCTGATGCCGCATAATTAATGTACCCCATAATTCGATCAAACGCTTTTTCATCAATAACCGCATTCATGTAATGCCGATACTCGGTCACATCTCCCACGGTAATCTTTTCAATGCGCTGCTGGATTGCCTCTTTAACCGGTTCCCAGATAGATGCCGGAATGTAGGCCCTTGATGCAGCAGAACATTTCTGCCCCTGGTATTCAAATGCACCACTAACAATCGCCGTGGCCAACTCCCCGGGATTACAGGAAGAATGGGCAAAAATAAAATCTTTTCCACCGGTCTCTCCTACTAATTTCGGATAAGATTTATACTTTTTGATATTTCGTCCTACAGTTTCCCATAAATTTTGAAACGTATTTGTGGATCCTGTGAAATGAATCCCTCCCAAATCAGGATGGTTCAAGACAATATCGCTGATTAATGAACCCTGTCCGGGAATAAAATTAATTACTCCATCAGGAAATCCTGCCTCCCGAAAAATCTGCATCAGGTAATATCCTGAAAGAAGCGCTGTAGTTGCCGGTTTCCAAACCGTGGTATTTCCCATTACGGCTACTGAAGTATTTAAATTCGAGGCGATTGCCGTAAAATTAAACGGGGTTATGGTGTAGATAAATCCTTCCAGGGGACGGTATTCCAAACGGTTGATATTATCGAGACCTATGGTGGGTTGACTTGCTATAATCTCTGAAAGGAAATAAGTGTTAAACCTCAAAAAATCGATGGTTTCACAGGCCGAATCAATCTCGGCCTGATACACATTCTTATTCTGACCCAACATAGTAGCGGCATTCAAAATGTACCGATACTTTTTCGATATTAATTCAGCCGCCTTAAACAATATTGCAGCCCGCTCTTCCCAATTCAATTCAAGCCATTGCGTTTTCGCTGCCATGGCGGCGTCAATGGCAGCATGCACATCCTCACGCCGTGCTTTATGATACGTGGCCAGCACATGACTGTGATTATGCGGCATCACGACCTTCCCTGTTTCACCGGTGTAAATTTCTTTACCTCCGATAATTAACGGAATATCGATTTGCATTGCTGCTTGTCGTTGAAGTTCACAGGTCAATAATTCACGCTCCGGGCTTCCTTTTAGATACGCCCGTATCGGCTCATTTTTGGGTTCGTTAAAACGAAAAATTGCATTATTCATCTCTCTTTTTTTAAATGATTGATAATTTTCGATATGCATAGCTGTGCATATCGACTACAAACTTACTGTATTATTTCAAGAAATAGCATAATTCTCCTGCTTTTGTTATGGGTAGTCAGAAGGAAAGCTCACAACCCGTTGAATTATGTATCTTTGCAAAAAATTACGCCTGTGATAGAAATCGGAAAATATAATTCGCTCAAAATATTGCGTCATACCCGTGTCGGCCTTTACCTTGGCGATGCATCGGGTGAAGAGGTACTGCTGCCCAATAAATATTGCCCTGAATCATTTCAAATCGACGACCTGATCGAAGTCTTCGTTTATCGCGACTTTGCCGAACGAAAAATCGCGACCAATATCACGCCGAAAATCCTTCTCCATGAATTTGCTTTCCTCCGCGTGACCGACGTCTCAGAGGTAGGGGCTTTCCTCGACTGGGGACTGGAAAAAGAGTTGCTGGTGCCGTTCAATGAACAACGCCAAAAAATGGAAAAAGGCCGCTGGTATGTGGTATACCTCGCTCTCGATGAACGTTCGTACCGCTTGTATGCCAGTAACAAAACGGATAAATTCCTATCAAACGATAGGCTGACGGTAGGCGAAGGTGATGCCGTAAACCTGCTGGTGTTACAAAAAACAACACTGGGCTTTTCGGTAGTGGTAAACAATAAACATAAGGGTCTGGTGTTCGCAAATGAGGTTTTTACACCGCTTCAGGTGGGTGATCACCTAACAGGTTATGTAAAAAGTATCCGTGACGACAATAAGCTGGATATTTCATTGCAGCCGGTGGGCTACGAACCAGCAAACAACCTGAACAGCGAAAAAATCTATCGTCTTTTGCAGGCCGGAAATGGATTTCTGGCATTAACGGATCATAGTTCAAAAGAAGAGATTTATACACTGACTACGATGAGTAAGAAGGCCTTTAAAAGGGCGGTAGGAGCGTTATACAAAGAGGGGCTGATTACCCTGGAGCCAAAAGGATTACGCCTGAAATCATAACAGAGCGGCCACTTTACAATAGGGAGAACGGGAAAACTGCGCCAAACTAAAAGTCACTAGCCTCATACTTCATGGGCAAGGAAAGCGTAAAGATGGATCCTTTGCCGATTTTTGATTTTACCCTGATTTCGCCGCCCAGCAAGGAGGCAAGTTTCCTGGAAATGGACAAACCCAGCCCCGTGCCGCCATAATTCCGGTTGATCTCCATCTCCAGTTGCACAAAACGCTCAAATATTTCCTCCAGTTTATGCTCAGGAATTCCAGGCCCGGTATCTAAAACTTCAAAACAGATGGAGTCGACCCTACCGGTAATCTGGAGCGTCACAACTCCCTGTTTCGTAAATTTAAAGGCATTGGATAACAGGTTGTCTAAAATTTGCCTGACTTTCACCCGATCGGAGTAGAAAGAAGTATCGGAATTCAGCTGTATATTCACATGGAATTGTAGCTTTTTTTCGGCCGCAATTTGGATGTATATCTTCTTTAACTCCGAGGCAAACTCATGAATAGCAATCAAATGCATATTAACTGCCATAGTTCCGGATTCAATACGACTGATATCCAGCACGTCGTTAACGATGGCCAATAGCTGCCGGCTGCTGTTCACCACACTGGAGGCAAAGCGGTTACGTTCTTCTTCACTAAACGACGGATCACGCATCAACTCTGAAAAACCAATGATCCCGTTCATGGGGGTACGGATTTCATGGCTCATGTTGGCCAG
>RZYD01000272.1 GCA_009930445.1 Bacteroidia bacterium
GCTGCACCTTATCGTGGACCGGTACATTTTAATGTTCCAGTGGAAGAGCCTTTATATGCGCTACTTCCGGAAGCGAAGCCGTTGTTCGCTCTTCCGAAGCCTGTTTCCCTTTCTGGTACTCCGGCAGTTTCCCTTTCAGCCCTCTGGCGAAAATCGATGAAAATTATCGTACTTTGTGGTCAATATCCTTATGATTCAGCCTTAAACGCAGCAATAGCGCTGCTTGTTAAAAAGCAAAAAGCAGTAGTGATTGCTGAACCTCTGGCAAATATCAGGGTAAAACAGGTAGTTCATGCTCCGGAAAATGTTTTACTCTCTTTTGTCGGTCGTAATGACAGTTACTACCGACCGGATCTATTGGTTTCCATGGGGGGACAGGTGGTTTCCAAACAATGGCAGCGCTGGATGGAAATGCAACCGGAATTGGAGCACTGGCGTATTACAGAAGCCGCCCAAATGCCCGATACCTATGGAAACCTGAAAGGTATTTCTGTTGGGAAACCCGGGGAAATCCTTCAACAATTGGCAGCCACTGAAAACCAGCCTTCTCCGGTATTTTTTTCTGACTGGCTGCACATCGCCCATACCCGGCAAAAAGTTGTTCGCGATTTTGCCCGGGAGGCGCCATTTAGTGACCTGAAGGTGATGAGCCAGATTATTTCTTCCCTGCCCGGTGGGTGTAATCTTCATCTTGGAAATAGTTCTGTTGTAAGGTATGCGCAGCTTTTTGACCTTGCTGAAACCCTTCATGTTTATGGTAACCGGGGCGTTTCGGGAATTGACGGAAGTGTTTCTACGGCCGCAGCTATTGCCACGGCCACACCCCAAATACCGAATATTCTTATTGTTGGTGATATGGGATTCGTATACGATTCGAATGGCTTGTGGAACAAGAATTTTCCGGATAACCTGACGATTTTTGTGATTAACAATGCGGGAGGAGGAATTTTTCGTTTACTCGACGGGCCGGAAAAAATGCCGTGGTTTGAAACGTTCCAGGAAACCCGTCATGCCGTTAATCTGGAGGCATTATCCCATGCTTATCACCTTAATTTTCAACGGTGCGACAACCTCGGCGCGCTGCAACGGCTGCTGAAAACGCTTTTTTTGAATAAACAGGGGGCAACTGTTATTGAAATAAAAACCGATCGATATATGAATCCGGAAATTTATAAAAAGTATAGAAATAAATTAATTGAAACTTATGAATACGCACAGAGAGTGGATTACCCTAAAAAAGTATGAGGAGATTCGATTTGAATTTTTTGAAGGGATTGGGAAGATCACCATCAACCGACCCCGCTTTCACAATGCTTTTACTCCTGAAACTACAAAAGCAATGTGCGAAGCCATGGTTATTTGTCGTGAAAGGCCAGATATTCGCGTAGTAGTAATTACAGGGGCTGGCGATAAAGCCTTTTGTAGCGGAGGTGACCAGCATGCGAAAGGTCATGCGGGTTACATTGGAAAGGATGGTGTTCCCAGGCTTAATATTCTGGATATGCAAAGGCTAATCCGTAGTATCCCGAAACCGGTGATTGCCATGGTGAATGGGTATGCTATTGGTGGAGGCCATGTTTTACATGTGGTGTGTGATTTGTCGATTGCCTCCGAAAATGCTGTTTTCGGACAAACCGGGCCAAAGGTGGGTAGTTTTGATGCAGGATTTGGATCCAGTTATCTTGCCCGGATAGTAGGACAAAAAAAAGCGCGGGAGATTTGGTTTTTGTGTAAGCAATACACGGCCGCTGAAGCTCTGGATATGGGGCTGGTGAATGCAGTTGTTCCGGCGGATCAGCTGGAAGATACTGTAGTGGAATGGGCACAAAAAATGATGGAGCACAGCCCCATTGCCCTGCGGATGATCAAAGCAGGACTGAATGCCGAACTCGATGGCCAGGCCGGGATTCAGGAATTGGCGGGCAATGCCACGATGTTGTATTATATGACGGAAGAGGCACAGGAAGGTAAAAATGCTTTTCTGGAAAAAAGGAAACCTGATTTTCATAAATATCCCGGAATTCCCTGATGATGCGTTGGAAAATATGGATTCAGGCATTTCGCCCTAAAACGTTACCCCTGGCATTGTCGTGTACGGTAACAGGAACTTTTCTGGCCCTGTCGTATGGCCACTTTCGGTGGCCGGTGTTCCTGCTTACGCTGTTTACTACGCTTTCCCTTCAGATCCTTTCCAACCTGGCCAATGATTATGGCGATGCTAAATCTGGTGCGGATAACCTGAGTCGGGTCGGGCCACAACGCGTTACCGCCACCGGCCGGATTTCTCCTCACGCGATCAAAAGAATGATTCTTTTTTTTGCCTTTTTATCGTTGTTTTTTGGGGTGACGTTAATAATTTTTTCCCTGCGTTCAGCTCCGGTTTTTGTCCTCTTGCTGTTTCTTGTGCTGGGATTGGCCGCACTATCCGCTGCCATACGCTATACGGTGGGTTCCCGTCCGTATGGCTATCGGGGATGGGGTGATCTTTATGTGTTTCTTTTTTTTGGGATGCTCGGAGTCGTAGGTACTTTTGTTATGCAGACCCAGACTTTTTCTCCGGTGATTTTACTCCCGGCCGCTGCAATCGGGCTTTTTAGTACGGCAGTGCTAAATCTTAATAATTTACGCGATGAGGCGAACGACCGGGTTAGTGGAAAAAGAACACTTGTGGTTATTAAAGGTCAGGCTTTTGGGAAACGATACCATACTGCTTTACTTCTGACCGGCCTGTTAATGGCTTTGGCCTATACTTTTCTGCAACATCCTTCACCGCAGAATTTTCTTTGGATGATCGTCATTCCTCTCTTTTATCTCAGTATTTTCAAGGTCAACAAGGCGTTGGAACCCACTGCCCTTATTCGCGAGTTACAACAACTGGCGCTGTCTGCTTTTTTGTTTTCGCTTCTCTTCGGAATATCCCTGAACCTATGAAAATAAAGGCCACATACCGTCGCTATACCCTTTGTTTTAAACAACCTGCCGGTACTTCCAGAGGCGTATACCGCGATAAGGAAGTATATTATTTATTTCTTACTGCCAGCGAATCCATGCGCTCTGGAATCGGAGAGTGCAATGTGCTCCGGGGGCTGAGCTATGACGACAGGCCCGGATATGAAGAAAATCTGGCCCACCTGTGCCGCAAAATTACTGCCGGTGATTTTGATTGGAAGGATCCATTGTGTGCCTGGCCTTCTGTCCGGTTTGCCCTCGACACTGCCCTGGCTGATCTCCAGCAGGGCGGGGAGCATATCTTGTTTCCTTCTGCATTTACCCGGGGAACCCGGGGAATAGTTACCAATGGCCTGGTTTGGATGGACTACCCGGAGCGGATGAGAAAACAGGCGGACGAAAAAATTCAACAGGGATTTCGGTGTATTAAGATTAAAATCGGGACGCATGCATGGGCTCACGAACATGCCCTGTTAGCAAATTTGCGATCACGCTTTCCTTCAGATAAACTTTGTTTACGTGTGGATGCAAATGGTGCTTTCCGGGAAGAAAATGTTTTTTCAATATTGGACGATCTGGCAAAACTGGAGGTTCACTCCATCGAACAGCCGGTAGGGGCAAACGACCTTAAACTGATGGCAGCGGTTTGCCGGCAATCGCCTGTCGCTGTTGCCCTCGACGAATCGCTGATTGGCGTTTATACTGACCCTCAACGGGAAGCCTTACTGGATACGTTGAGACCGCAATTTTTAATTTTGAAGCCGGCACTTTGCGGAGGTTTTGCCGCGTGTGAAAAATGGATTGCCCTGGCTTCATCCAAAAATATTGGATGGTGGGCCACTTCTGCACTGGAATCCGATGTTGGACTGAATGCCATTGT
>RZYD01000273.1 GCA_009930445.1 Bacteroidia bacterium
TTGGGTATTAATGAATAACAAGGTGAATACAAATAGTCTCCACATAAAAATCAGTTTATTTATGGGCAATAACATTGAGATCCTAAAAATAGTTCATTCGATTCCGCTGCGATTTTTTATCTTTGTATCTTAAAGGGAATTTAGAAAATGCCAAAATCAAACACAATAAAGGCCAACGTCCTGAAGGAAACACCCCGAAAAAAGCCATCGGAGAAAACCTTACGGAAAAAAGACAGCAAAAAAACCGGAACAAAAAAAGGCAAATCCAATCTGTTCCAATTTCTAAAAGATGAGCGATTTGTACTGATAGCAGGAATTTTTATGATCCTGCTCTCCATTTATCTTTTCACCTCCTTCTCGTCTTACTTATGGAATTACTTACGGATTGGCGTTGGGGCTGACAACGCCGGAGGATATTTTGGACAACGGATAGGAAATCTATTTATTCAACAGTGGTTTGGCGCCGGAGCTTATGCCTTTTGCATTTTTTTATTCATCCCCGGGTTATTTATTGTTTCCGGGAAATTTCCCAAAAAGCCCTTACTGGTCATATGGCATTCTATCTTCTGGCTTTGCTGGCTGCCGATAACACTGGCGGTTATCTTTCCGCATGAACCATGGAATGTGCTGGGCGGAGCATTTGGATTATCGCTTCGTACAATACTATACAATGCCATAGGTACAATTTTTACCTTCATAATTCTTTCTTTTACAGGAATTTGTTACCTGATTCTTGGATTCAATATTCATTTACACTGGAAAAAAAGCACGGAAGAAAAAGGCAAAATCAGCAAAACTGTTGACGGAACGGGTCCAAAAGAAGATCTGTATAACACGGAAGAATTTGCGGTCGATGATACCGAAGAACCTGTAATTTTCACCAGTACGGATGAAAAAAACGACACAAAAGCAACCGAAATCATAACCCTTAAACCCGCAGTGCGCGAAGAGCCTGATGATCAGCAAACCAATAGCGGCACATTGGAAAACGGTATTGACTTTAAAGTTGAAACGGCGAAAGAGGAAGAGGTGAGCAAAAAACCGGCACATCCAAAACCCCATTATGGCCTCGATACGACCTATGACCCAAGACTGGATTTGCCTGACTTTCTGTTCCCTGACACAGAATTCCTGGAGGATTACGGAGGAGGGGTTGTAAGTATCAACAAACTGGAACTGGAAGAGAATAAAAATAAAATTGTAAAAACACTGAACAACTATGCGATAAAGATCGAAAAGATTCAGGCAACGGTAGGGCCAACCATTACACTCTATGAAATTATTCCTGCGCCCGGAATCCGCATCAACAAAATTAAAAACCTCGAAGATGATATTGCCCTGAGTTTATCGGCACTGGGCATAAGGATTATTGCACCCATCCCAGGGAAAGGTACCATTGGGATAGAAGTACCCAACCGAAAACCACAAACTGTTTCAATGCGCTCCATAATCAACAGTGCAAAATTTCAGGAGAATCAATTCGAACTCCCCATTGGACTTGGGAAAACTATTGCCAATGAATCGTTTGTGGCTGATTTAACAAAAATGCCCCATCTGCTCATTGCCGGGGCTACAGGACAAGGTAAATCGGTCGGGCTTAATGCCATTCTCACCTCCCTTCTTTATAAAAAGCATCCCAGTGAGCTGAAACTCATTCTTGTGGATCCCAAAAAAGTAGAACTCACTCTTTTTAACCGGATTGAACGGCATTATCTGGCAAAACTTCCTGACTCAGAAGAAGCCATCATAACCGACACAAGGAAAGTGGTCAGGACGCTGAACAGCCTGATCATTGAAATGGAAAATCGGTATAACCTGCTGAAAGATGCACAGGTTAGAAACATCAAGGAATACAATCAAAAATTCACTCAACGGAAACTCAACCCGGAGGAAGGGCATCATTTTCTGCCCTATATAGTGCTTGTGGTGGATGAATTTGCCGATCTGATAATGACTGCCGGCAAAGAGATTGAAGCGCCCATTACCCGTTTGGCTCAGTTAGCACGAGCCATTGGTATTCACCTGATTATTGCCACACAACGCCCATCAGTAAACATCATTACCGGAACCATTAAAGCCAATTTTCCGGCACGGATTGCCTTTCGTGTGGTATCAAAGATGGACTCCAGAACCATTCTCGACACGGGAGGTGCCGACCAGTTGGTAGGGCGTGGAGACATGCTCCTGAGCAGCGGAAGTGACCTCACACGACTGCAATGTGCTTTCGTCGACACCCATGAAATCGAAAAATTAACGGATTATATCGGATCTCAACGAGGCTATCCGGAAGCCTTTTCCCTGCCGGAAGTACCCGATGAAGAAGGCGATGATATCCCTGAATTCAACAGTGCCGAACGCGACCCGCTATTTGAGGATGCCGCCAGAGTAATCGTTAGCAACCAACACGGCTCCACCTCACTTCTTCAACGAAAACTAAAGCTTGGATACAACCGCGCCGGAAGGCTCATCGACCAGCTTGAAGCCGCTGGAATTGTTGGCCCATTTGAAGGAAGCAAAGCCCGGGAAGTAAAAATTGGTTCGGAAATGGCATTGGATCAATTTTTGAAAGACTTGTATACAAAAGAAGGGGAGAAACCCATGAATGCCGATTATGGTTTTTAATCTTTATGTATATTTGCCTTCAATTTAAATTGTAAAACACTCCTGCATGAAAAAAATAATCATTCTGTTTATTACCTTCACTCTGGCATTTTCAGTACTTGCACAGGATAAAGCGATCGATATCCTTGCCCAATTCTCAAAAAACATTCAACAACACGAAACAATCGTGGCCGAGTTCGTCTATTCAATGGAAAATAAAAACGAAAATCTGTCGGACGAATTTAAAGGGATACTCTATAGCAAAGGAGATAAATTCCGGGTGGAAATTGCCGGACAAATTATAATGAGCGACGGCGTTACACTCTACACTTATATCCCGGAAGTGGATGAAGTCCAGATTAACTCCATGGAAGAAAGTGACGACTCGTTTACTCCCTCAAAATTATTCGCATCATATACCCATGACTATACCCCAAAATTCAATAAAACCTTTTCCATCGGGCCCAAAAAAATTCATGTCATCGACCTTACACCCATCGATCAGTCAAAGCCTTTTACAGATGCAGAAATACAAATTGATGCCGAAACACTGGAGTTAATTCAGTTTGCCATAAATGATGCCAACAAAAATAAATTCATCTACGCAGTCACTAAATTTTTCACAGAGAAAAAACTGGAGGATTCTTTTTTTATATTCAATGCAAATGACTATCCGGATGTAGAAATTATCGATATGCGATAAATGAAGGAATGGAGCTCAGCCTATCAGTTTCCGGCTATTGAAACGGCATCACTGGAGGGTCTGGTAGCCATCGGAGGCGACCTGGAACCATCGACCTTGCTGGAAGCCTATTCGAAAGGCATTTTCCCCTGGTTTACAAAAAATTCGCCGGTGCTCTGGTGGTCGCTTAACCCAAGAATGATTCTCTATCCCCAAAATCTTCATATCTCAAAATCATTAATCAGAATTATTAAATCCGAAAAGTATTCGGTATCTTTCGATACAGATTTTGACTCCGTGATACGAAACTGCGCTGCAGCAAAACGTAAGGGGGAAAATGAAACATGGATCACCAGCGAAATGATTGAAGCGTATACAAAACTACACCGTATGGGGTATGTGCACTCGACAGCGGTATATCAAAACGGTCGACTCGCCGGAGGATTGTATGGTGTTGCCCTGGGAAAAGTTTTTTTTGGGGAATCGATGTTCGCACTGGAACGGGATGCTTCGAAGGTAGCCCTGGT
>RZYD01000027.1 GCA_009930445.1 Bacteroidia bacterium
GAGGAAGGTAATTATGAAACCGCCCACAAGAGTTTTGTCACCCTTTTGGAGGATGAAGATTTTCAGGATATTGTGCCTCATTACCTGATTCGAATTTATTTTGCCCAGGAAAAATACGAAGAGGTGATTGAAATGGCCTCCGCTATTTCCGCTGAGGGCAATGATCCTAAATCAATGGAAATAAAACGGCTCGTGGGTGAATCGTATTACCACCTTGGCGATTTTGAATCCGCATTGCCCTGGCTGGAAAAAACAGCTGACGCTTCTGACCGTCAGCGCGGATATCAGTTGGGGTATTGCTACTACCAGGCCCGGCATTATGATGAGGCCATCTCCTGGTTTGAAAGGGTTTCTTCTCCTGCCGATTCTTTGGCCCAAAATGCCCTTTATCACCTCGGCGATTGCTATGTGAAAACCGGACAGAAGAAATTTGCAGGTACCGCATTTAAAGCAGCTTATGCCATTGAGGGTAACCAGCTCCTCCGTGAAGACGCCCTGTTTAATTATGCAAAATTATCCTTCGAGCTAGGTTATGATCCTTATAATGAAGCAATTAAAGCAATGCAGGAATACCTTTCCGACTATCCTGATTCACCCCGGAAAGATGAAGCATATTCCTATCTCGTTAATCTTTTCCTGGTAACAAAGAATTACGATGATGCCTTCTCATCGTTGGAGCAGATTAAGGAGAAAAATGCGGAGATGAAGAAAGCTTATCAGCAAATTACCTTTAGCCGTGCCATTCAACTTTTTAAATCCGGGCAATATGAAGAGGCAATTCCTTTGCTAAAAAAATCACTGGAATACAAACAGGACCCTGAACTTGCTGCCCGGGCAATTTTCTGGGAAGCTGAAGCATTTTTTCGTATGGGAAATTATGGCGAAGCGATGCGCCTTTTTAAATCTTTTATGGTTACCCCCGGGACGTATTCGCTCAACCTCTATCCTAAAGCAGCCTACAATATTGCTTATTGTTACTTTAAAGAAAAGGACTATTCCAATGCATTAATAAATTTTCGTAAATTTCTCTCCTTATCCGGTGTTCAGGATATCCCACTGAAAGCTGATGCACTCATCCGTACCGGAGATTGTTTTTTTGTTGAGAAAAGATACGAGGAAGCCATTAATGCGTTTAATCAGGCCATTGAAATGGATGCCGGGAATACCGATTATGCCCTTTATCAAAAGGCGGTTTCCCTTGGCGCACTGGGCAATTTTTCCGGTAAGGCCTGGATTCTGAAACAACTGGTTCAACAAGCAGAAAAGTCACCGCTTCGCGATGATGCCATGTTTGAATTGGCCACTTCCTATATTCTTATGAATGAACCGGATAATGCCCTGCAGTATTACCAGATGCTCTATCAGGAATATCCGAAAAGCAGTTTCGCATTAACTGCACTACAGAAAACAGGTTTAATTTATTACAACCAGAATAACAACGAAGAGGCTATCCGCGTTCTGAAACAGGTCATTGAAGCTTATCCCTCGTCACAGGAAGCGAAAGAATCCCTGGCAGGGCTACGGAATATTTATGTGGATATGGGCCGTGTGGATGAATATTTTACCTATGCCAGAAATTACAGCTATGCCGATATAAGCCTCGCGGAACAGGATTCCATTAGCTTTATCGCTGCCGAAAATAAATATATGGACGGGGATTGCGACCGGGCAATCGAGGGATTTACGCGTTATCTTGAAAAGTTTCCCAATGGAATCTTTGCTAGTAATGCCCACTATTATAAAGCCGATTGTGAATACAGGAATAGTAACCTGCCTGTTGCTCTAAGCCATTATGAAGCGGTGATTGCGATGCCGCAGTCACCTTTTACCGAAAACGCCCTGGTCAAAGCCTCCTCTATCCGTTTTGCCCGCGAAGAGTTTGAAAAAGCTATTGCTCACTATAATGAACTCCTTGAATTGGCCTCGTTTCCCGAACATATTCTGAATGCCAAAGTTGGCCTCATGCGTTCTTACCCCCGATTGGGAAAACATGAGCCTGCCATTGAGGCCGCGCTTGAGGTTCTGAACGAAAAAAATGTGGACGAACGGCTTATTACGGAAGCACACCTGTCAATAGCCCGTAGCGCATACGCACTCAACGATTATACCAATGCGTCAGCCGAATACCGTTTTGTGGCAACCAATGATCGGGGCGATTCCGGCGCAGAAGCCAATTATTTCTATAGCCTTATTCTTTTTAAAGAAAATAAAATCGATGAAGCAGAAAACCAGTTGTTTAACCTGATTGAGAACTTTAGTGCAAGTGATTACTGGTTTGCCCGGGCTTTTATTCTGCTAGCCGATGTTTATCTTGCCCGTGATAATACTTTTCAGGCAAAACAAACCCTTCAGAGTATTATCGATAATTATGAAGGGGAGGATCTTGTTGCCGAAGCAAAAGATAAATTGAACCATATTACAGAATTGGAAAACCGGCAAAAACCGGATTCTATACCTGAAAATACACTCCGGGATAGCCTTATTGAAGAGTTTTGATTTTTTAATGATGAATCAGCAGCTTATGAAACCTTATATGAGTAAAGTATCTGTAATCCATTTCGGGTCACGATTTGCCAGCATCTGTACCCTGATTTTTCTCTCACAAGGCCTTGCCTTCGGACAGGTAAAACCGGATTCCTATAATGAGGAGGTGACGATTATTGCCCCATACCAACCTTCGGTTGACGATGCCAATAAATTAAATTTTGTTCCGGAATTTCATGAGTTTAAAGTCGAAAAACCTGAAATGAATTACGGCATCCGGTCGTTTCAGCTCCCTACAACGTATACACCGGAGGTATTGAAACCCGCATCAATTCTTGGTGAACCGATAAAAAAACTGTACAGGAATTATCTCAAAGGCGGAATTGGAAATTATTGGACTCCATTGCTGGAGCTTTATTCCGGCTCTTTGCGCTCCAGAGAGAATGCTTTTGCTGTCGGATTTAAACACCATTCCTCCCATGGCGATGTTAAAGACTACGGACCCTCGCAATTTAGTCATAATGCCTTGGATATGAATGTCAAAAAGGTGATAAAAAAATATATCCTGCGTAGTTTTGCAACATACCACAGGGATGTATATCATAATTATGGCTTTATGCCGGCCGATTATCCTTTCGAAGTGGAGAAAGACTCAATCCGGCTTCGGTATCAATCGGCTGCTACCGGAGTAATGCTCCGACGAATGAACGCAACAGGAAATGATGGCGCTCGTTATGCCGGCATAGATTATCGTTTTTGGGATAATCGTTTTTCATCAACCGAACATCGGGTAATCATGAAAACAGGCTTTTCACAGCCCTTATCGCTTGTCGGTTTTTTCGATGCCGAAACAGCCGGGATCGATTTTACAGGATATTATTTTAACGACCGCTACACCAGCGTGGCCCATGAAGGAATCCTGAATTTTCATCCCTTCTATACGATCAAGGTAAAAGAATACAATCTAAAAATCGGATTGGGCTTGCATCAGCTAATAGCAGCAAATCCTGTTTTTTATTTAAGTCCGGATGTTGAATTACAGATTTCTGTGATTCCGGATGCAATGAAAATTTTTGCAGGGGTAAAAGGAGGTATAGAGAAAAATACCCTGTATGCACTTAGCGGGCAAAATCCTTTTCTCCTTCCCGGGGTGTCTTCCATAATGACTACCATACCGTATAAAGCATTCGGCGGGGTCGAAGGGAAAATAGGTTCAAATATCGACCTGCAGATTCTTCTCGATGCAGGAGCTATGGATAATAGGCCGTTTTTTGTCAACAGCCCGCTTCCGTATGATACCTTGCTGTTGCCAAATAATGCTTTTTCCGTAGTGACCGATGATGTAACCTGGGTTCATGTACATGCTTCATTTGCGTTGCGCAGTGGGAAAGCGCTGGAAGGAAAAGTGTATGGAGATTATTTTTCCTACGCAATGACAGCTCTCGCCGAGCCATTTCATAAACCAGAATTATCTGCCGGTTTGGATGTGCGGTATACTTTTAAGGAGAAAATTGGTGCCTCAGCCCATCTGTTCTATTCCGGAAAACAATATAGTGCAGGATATGATCCCATGACTTCCGTTTTTACAACCGCCGCCTATGAAATTAATCCCTTTTTCGATATTAGCCTTGGCATTACTTACCAGTTCTCCAAGCCCTTGTCGTTCTTTCTTCAGGCCAATAATCTGTTGAATAATCAGTATGAGATTTTCTATGGTTTCCCTTCTCAGGGAATTAATATTCTGGCCGGAGCGAGCTACGCTTTCTAGTTTGATTATGAGTAAGTTATATTCGCCCGCTTTGGGGCGAATATCCGGTTGATATTTTTTTATAATCTGCCATTTGTAATTTTGGTAAAGTCAGATTTTTTCAGTAAATTTGTATCTTCTGTTATAGAAGTGTAAAATATTGATTATGAGTGAGATAGAAAAAAAAGATCAGAGCAGGCAACAGTATAATGCAAGTAATATTCAGGTGCTGGAAGGGCTCGAGGCAGTACGTAAACGGCCTGCTATGTATATTGGGGATATCAGTGAACGGGGATTGCACCATTTGGTGTATGAAGTAATCGATAATTCCATTGATGAAGCGTTGGCGGGCTATTGCGATAAAATTGATGTCGTAATCCATGAAAATAACTCAATATCGGTGATGGACAACGGGCGGGGAATCCCCATCGATTATCATGAAAAGGAGAAACGTTCTGCGCTTGAGGTGGTGATGACTGTCCTTCATGCAGGTGGAAAATTTGATAAAGGATCCTATAAAGTTTCAGGCGGGTTACATGGCGTGGGTGTTTCCTGTGTTAATGCACTTTCCGACCTTATGGAGGTGACCGTTTACCGGCAGGGAAAAATGTATCGTCAGGAATACCGGAAAGGAGCCCCACAATACCCGGTAAAAGAAATTGGTCCAACTGAAAAAACCGGCACTCTGGTTCATTTTTTGCCCGACAACTCCATTTTTACGGTCTGGGAATACAGCTACGAAGTACTTGCAAACCGCCTGCGCGAACTTTCCTACCTGAATAAAGGGATTACATTGACAATTAAAGATTTGCGTAATCCTGACGAAAATGGAAACCCACCTTTTTTATCCTATAAATCAGAAAACGGATTGGTGGATTTTATTCAGTACCTCGACGCTAACCGCGAACCCCTGATGCCCGAACCCATCAGTATTGAAGGAGAAAAAAATGAAGTGCCTATTGAAATTTCAATGCAGTACAATACCTCCTTCTCTGAAAATATCCATAGTTATGTGAATAATATTAATACTATCGAAGGGGGAACCCACCTCTCGGGCTTCCGAAGGGCACTCACGCGCACATTGAAATCCTATGCCGATAAGTCAGGCCTGTTGAGTAAATTGAAATTTGAGATCAATGGCGATGATTTCCGTGAAGGGCTGACTGCAATTATTTCTGTTAAGGTTGCAGAACCACAGTTTGAAGGTCAGACTAAAACGAAACTTGGGAACTCTGAGGTTATGGGTTCGGTTGACCAAATGGTGAGTGAAATGCTGGGAAATTACCTCGAAGAACATCCCAAAGAGGCGCGTATTATTGTTAATAAAGTGATTCTTGCTGCCACTGCCCGTCATGCTGCAAGAAAAGCCCGCGAATTGGTGCAACGAAAAAATGTACTTTCTGGCTCCGGCTTGCCGGGAAAACTTTCCGATTGTTCAGAACGCGACCCTGCACTCTGTGAAATCTATCTGGTGGAAGGTGACTCCGCCGGTGGTACCGCTAAACAAGGCCGCGACAGGACTTTTCAGGCTATTCTTCCCTTAAGGGGGAAAATTCTGAATGTGGAAAAAGCAATGCAGCATAAAATATTCGAAAATGAAGAGATAAAAAATATTTTTACTGCTTTTGGCGTGAGTATTGGAACAGAGGATGACTCTAAAGCTCTGAACCTTAATAAATTAAGATATCATAAAGTGGTAATTATGACCGATGCCGATGTGGACGGATCACACATTGCCACGCTGATTCTTACTTTTTTCTTCCGCTATATGAAAGAAATGATTGAACAGGGGTATGTGTATATTGCCACCCCTCCGCTTTATCTTATCCGAAAGGGGAAAGAAGAACGATATTGCTGGTCGGAAGAGGAACGTGTCGCCGTTACCCGTGAATTTAGCGATAATGGTTCCGATAAAGGAATTCATATCCAACGCTATAAAGGTTTGGGTGAAATGAATGCCGAACAATTATGGACTACAACGATGGATCCGGAGCACCGCACGCTGCGTCAGGTGACCATTGATAATGCCACCGAAGCCGACAGGATTTTCTCCATGCTTATGGGCGATGAGGTACCCCCACGGCGTGAGTTTATTGAAAAAAATGCCAAATATGCCAAGATCGATGTCTGATCCGGCAAAATAAAAAATGCTTTTAAAAGCGACAGATTGCTCTGGTAATCTATCGCTTTTTTTTTATTCCCAATCCCTTATATAATTACTTCCCATTTTTTGTAATTTTTTTCTCTTTTACTGGGTGTCATTTTTCTTTTTTTCGTATTAACCAATAGAAACGGAAAAGGATGAAGACAATATGGGGGTTGGTTATTTTTGCTTTTTTAGTGCACCTGAAGGGACAGGCGCAATTATCGAGGAGTAGCGGAGCCCGGTCGGCAGGTGTTGGCGATTGTGTGGCAGTTATGGAAGGACCGGGCTCTTTCCCCGATAATCCGGCTGCTTTGGCCGCAACGGTACACCCTGTCGTGTGGTTTTCCGCTTTTAAGTTTTATTCTTTGCACGATTATAACGACGTTAATGCCGGGTTTTCTTTGAATAAAGGGGTTGCACGCATCGGTGTTCTTCTTGGTTATCAGGGTATTCAGAGTCTGCACTGTTTCAATGTTGCCTTGCAGTATTCCATTCAGCTACATCCGGCTTTAAAAATGGGGGTTCGTTTGAATTATGAGAATTTTTCACAGGGGGCCTCGTATTCTCATCAACACCACGGTTCGGTTGATTTTGGCCTGTACTGGCAGATAGCGAAATCCCTTTCCTGGGGCGTAGTGGTATTTAATCCAGTGCACTGGGCGCTGAAAAGTCATAGCCCGGTTGCTACAGCCTATACCGTAGCCTCCGGTGTTAAAATTCAGACAGGTGTTTATTCCTGTCTTTATGTTGAAGTTGGAAAATTGAGTGGCCGCCCTTTGGGTGCTACGGTGGGAATGGAATGGAATTTTTCAGAGAAAATAACGCTGCGTACTGGTTTTCAAACCGCAACCCGTCGGTTTTCTTTTGGTTGTGGATGGAATTCTAAACGTGTTCATATCGATCTGGCCTTATCTAATCACCTTTTTACCGGTTCGGCAGTAGCTGCGTCCGGTTATTATTTAATGTCCCGTTCAACATGGTAGGCAAAAGGGTTTGGTTTATTTTGGGGTCTTGTATTCTCTCCCTTGTGATCGATGCGCAGGTGCCTGTGGCAGAGGATTATTTTGAACGACTGGAACATGCCGGAATGGACGAAGCGTCGATTGCGGCTTCGATGGAGGATTTTGTCTCCGGGTTTCCGACGAAGGCAGACCTGAACCGGGCTACATCCGGGGAGTTGCAGCAGCAACTGCAAATTACGGCAAATCAGGCGCTGGAGCTTATAGCTTACCGCGAAGCCTGGCCGCCAATATTGAGTACAGCAGAGCTCTCTCTGATCGATGGGTGGGATACTGTTACTATCGGGCGGATAAAGCCTCTCGTTGAACTTTCCTACACGCCAGTGGCTGATTCTCTAAAATGGATTGACCTTTTGTATCCTTCCCAGCAATTGATTTTGCGGATGTCGGGAAAAGGATCAGGATTTTTTGCCTTGGATACTTCCCGGCTGTACGATGGGAATTCTCAACGATGGATGATCCGCTATCGTTATACTGTAAAGAAAAAGGTCGCTTTTGGGTTTATTGTAGAAAAAGATCCGGGCGAACCCTTCCATCTTTCCCGAAAACCCATAGGCTTTGATTACCATTCGGCGTATCTGCTGGTTCAGGATTTACAATGGATAGAAACAGCTATTCTGGGCGATTATCATTTACAGTTTGGCCAGGGCCTGACCTTTTGGTCTGGATTCGCTTTATCGTCAGGGGCAGAGATGATTTCGGGCCGGAGGATAGCCCTGGGGATACGGCCTCATGGAGGTACAGAAGAAAATGATTTCCTTCGGGGAACGGCGGTTACATTCAAAGGACAACATCTGAAGACTACGCTGTTTTATTCTTCCCATGCCCGGGATGCCAATTTGCTGGAATTGGATACTTTGAATCAGATACCACTCTATACCGGGTTTAAAAGTGGCGGATACCATCGGAATGCCGGGGAACGGGAAGAAAAAAACATTCTTACTGAAATCCTTGCCGGAGGGAATTGTACGTACACTATTCGCCGTTTTCGGCTGGGTGTAACTACCTGTTATCAGAAATTTGGGGGGATTATTTCTCCCTCTTTTACTCCATCGACCTGGTATAAGTTCAGAGGAAACCAGAATGTGTGCGCCGGGGTGGACTTTGTGGCTGCTTTAAAACGGGTGTTAATGTATGGCGAAGTGGCTGTTTCGGGGAATTCTGCCTTTAGCGCAGTGCTGGGTTTTGATTTTTTCCCGGAAACACGAATTAATTATTCGGTTCATTTTCGCTATGCAGAGGCGGATTACCAAAATTTTCACGCCAACATTTTTCGTATTTCTCAGGGATGCAATACCTACGGCGTCTATCAGGGACTCATTGCCCATTTGGGGCCTGGTGTTACGTTTTTCGGCTCCGTTGATCTCTCCGGATTTATGAGCCCTAAAATCGGAAATCACATTCCCGGATTCGATTACAGGGGCTTATGTCGTCTTTCAGTGGATTACGGGAGGAACGCAAATGTGTATTTGCAGTGTCAATACCGTGAAGGTGCAGGTGATTTCGGAACACGTAATGGGATAACCCGTGAATCGCTTGTGGAGCGTAGTTTTTCGGCCCGGATTCATTATTCAATGGATGTACTGCACCATTTGCGTATCCTGCACCGGATTTCCTATGCCTCAGTATATGGAACCGAGGGCTCTGCTGGTTTTTTGAGTTATATTGATTTTAGGTGGCATAACCTACACCTGCCTTTAACCCTTTCAGCCCGGATAACCCTTTTTGAAACAGAGGGCTACGCTTCCCGTATTTACGCCTACGAGTCGGATGTGCTCTATAGTTTCTCTGTTCCGGCGTATTACGATACAGGTAAGTCGGTTTATATCAATCTTTCCTATCGGTTTCGCCGCTACTTAACGGTTTATGCCCGGTATTCCTGTGCGTTTAATCCTCTGATTGTAGGGCGCGAATCCACTGGTTTTGTCGCGGTTAATGCTGCCTGGTCGGTTCAGCTTCGGTTGTCGCTATAAAAAAAGCCGTAACGCTTGGCTCCGGCTTTTTCTGTTAAGGCTTACAACCTTTTTTTATTCCTCTTCTTCGACATTTTCCAGCGTATCCATTCCGTTAAGTTGCATCGCACTGCCGATTTTTGTGATGGTATTCATGTCGATTTCACCCGTGAAGCTCATAAGAACCACATCCTGAGTATCGATCACCAGCATTAGTAATTCTGAAATCGTTCCGTCATTTTCCTGGCGGGCCAGAAATTTTACATCAGAATCACCTTCCTTGACCGTCATCATTTCCAGATAATTGTCAGGTACACTAGAAGTTACGTCTTTTTTGAAACGTAAGCATAAATCGCTGGATGCCCCTTCACAGGTAAGAATGCGCAGACTGGAAAGTTTCGTCATCGCCTTCTGTGCTTCTGTGAATTCTTCCGAACCATCGCCTTCCAGCTGAATATTGCTGTTGGCCAGCAATTGGAACATTTCGGGCCCAATGTTGACGGTAGTGAACCCATCATTTCCGGAATACTTTTTAAAGATTCCGTCCATGGCACTTTGCCCGGTCGTTAAGAGGGGTGTAAGTGCGATTAGTAAAATAATAATTTTTTTCATGATATCAAGCTTTAAAATTATTAAATGTCATTATTTGTTTGTATTATTTCTAGTATGTGTATTTTGAAAAGCCTTGTAGCTATGAGAAATAAAATGGATTTTTGCTGTTTTTTCAACCGATTCATTCAGCACTTTAATCCTTTTGATGGCCTCATTGGCTTTGTCGGCTTCTGCGATGTAGTACATGCTATTCATGCCTTTTTCTATGGTTTTATTCACCTGAGAAAATGCATCGGTTACAATTTGCATGGCGATTACAGGATCATCGATTGTGTTTATCGGTTGCTGCTTTATGATTTGCTGAAAGCCAATTACCAACATTAGTGCTGCGGCAATTCCAGCCGTGATATAAATCCGGCGGGTGATTGAATTCCTTTTGCGCTCCATCTCAATTCGTTGCCTGATCCGCATTTCAAATTTTGAAGAAGGTTCCATCCGTGCTGCTACATCAATTGCCATAAAGAAATCCTTATAGGGGAGCAGATTATCCGGTAGTCCGGGTGTGGTGTTAAAAAATTCCCTGATCTCTTTTTCCTCTTCAATGGTGGTATTTCCTTCAAAATATTTGTCAATTAGAAGCGGAATCCTGTCCATATTCATAGGTTTGAATTTTAATTATTTTTTCTCGTAATGTTTTTCTTGCTCTGGAAAGTAAAACTCTGACATTGTTATAGTTAATTCCAGTTAATGTTTCAATTTCCCTCAGTTCAAGACCGTCCATATCCCTCAGGCAGAAAACCATTTTTTGCTGTTCGGGCAGTTGTGGAAGAATTTGAAGGATAACATGCATCAGATTTTTTTCCACCGTACTTTTTTCCGGGGAGGTGCCTCCTGCATGGGCAATCACTTTGTCGAGACTTACTTCAGAACGGCGTTTTGCTTTCAGCTGATCCAGACAGTAATTTTTGGTCATAGTTACTGTTAATGCTTCAATACTTCTGTATTTATCCAGTGCCTTCCGAATTGCCCACAGTTTTACAAAAATCTCCTGAACTGCATCTTCTGCATCCTCCGGATCTTTCAGGTAGCCAAGGGCTAACCTGTAAAGCCTCCCTTTTAACGGGAGTACGGTACTATAAAACTGTTTTTGATCCATTCAGAATTGCAGACGAGAATTATTTCTTCTTGTTACAGTGCAAGGTAGAAAAAGATTTTTACTTTTGATCTTACTATGGGAGTTGAGATTTGTTATTCGGATGCGTATTTTGTCGTGGTGAATAAGCCAGCGGGTATTTTGGTGCATAAGACAAATATGGCTATCGACGAAAAGGTAACGTTGATGCAGCGTGTTGCTGACCAGCTGGGGCGGAAGGTATATCCCGTGCACCGGCTGGATAAGGGAACATCCGGAGTGAATATTTTTTCTTTGGATGCACGAACCTCTGAAATGTTCCGGCGGATGTTTGTGGAGAAAAGGATCGGGAAGATCTATTTTGCAGTATGTCGCGGTTGGCTGACCGATGAGGTATTAGTGGAATACCCGGTAAAAACCAGCACATTAGCTACCCGGGTTGCAGCAGTGACGCGGATAATTCCACTGGCAACAGCGGAAATCGATGTACCTGTTGGGCCCTACGAAAAATCGAGGTATACACTGATACAAGCCGAGCCACATACTGGGCGCTGGCATCAAATCCGGCAGCATTGCAGTCACCTTCGCCACCCCATCGCCGGCGATAAACGGCATGGGGATTATCGTCATAATGCCATGTTCAGCACGCAGTTTTCAGTCACTAACGTGATGTTACACGCCGGTGCTGTGACTTTTGAGCATCCATACCAACTGCGCCGGATTACTGTGAATGCAGCATTTCCCGCTCATTGGCGGTTGGTACTTGACACCATGGGATGGAAGCAACATCCAGCTATTGCCCCATTTATCTCCTTCTGAGGCGTTTGTCGTTTTCTCTTGTGAAACTCACTTTTTTCGTTATTTTTGCATCTTAACGAAAAAAATACTTTGTAATTCCATGAAAAATTAATATTAATCTAAACTCACTATCATGCTTAAAAATCATCCAAAAGGATTATTCGTGGCGCTGTTTGCAAATATGGGAGAGCGCTTCGGATATTACACGATGTTGGCAATTTTCGTGCTGTTTTTACAGGCGAAGTATGGTTTTGCCTATGAAACCGCTGCCCAGTATTTTGGGATATTTCTTGCCTTCGTTTATTTTATGCCACTGATTGGTGGTGTAATCGCCGATAGGGTACTGGGGTATGGCAAAACAATCAGCTTAGGCCTTATTGTTATGTTTGTCGGTTATTTGTTAATCGCAATCCCTTCCGGGTGGTCGCTGGAGACACCTCGCAGCGGTTTGCCGCTGGTAATCGGTGGCTTGGCAGTAATCTCTTTGGGAACAGGCTTGTTCAAAGGAAATCTTCAGGCCCTGGTCGGTAATTTGTATGATGCCGATAAAAAGTACGATAAATTTCGCTCATTAGGGTTTAATATTTTCTATATGGGAATTAATGTGGGTGCTATGTTTGCCCCCACGGCCGCTGAAGCTGTTAGTAATTTTATGCTTAAAGGCTCCAATTTGTTTTATAATGGTGCCATACCCAAACTCGCGCATACCTTTCTTGATGGATCTATTAAGCCAGAGGATACTCAACGATTAGCGCAGCTTGCCGCTGACCAACCTGCCTTTGCAGAAATGCAGGGTAACCTCGGTGAATTCTCAATGTTTTACATTAATGAGCTCGCCGGAGCCTATCACTGGGCCTTTGGCGTTGCTTGTATCTCTCTTGTCGCTTCAATGCTTATTTTCTGGGGCTTCCGTAAGTATTACAAAGAAGCAGATATGACCGAAAAGCAAAAAGCGGCCAGTGCAGAACACAAGGATAAAGTGATCGTGCTCACCCCGCAGGAAACCAAAAGCCGAATGGTGGCTCTTGGGTTGGTGATGTTTGTGGTCATCTTCTTCTGGATGGCGTTCCATCAGAACGGTGCTGCAATGACGGCCTTTGCCCGTGATTATACTCAAGATACGGTGGGCCGTGGGACAAATATCTGGTTCGATTTGTTTGGCTTGCTCTCCATTGCCCTGTCGGTGCTTGGACTAGTACTTTTTGTTATGAAGAAAAATGCTCGAGCCCTGCGTATCGGAGGTCTGGTGATGTTTCCAGCTTTTGCCATTATCGCTTATTTCCGGATAGCCGGTTATGAGGGAGTAAACCCCTTTACTCCTCAAATGTTCCAGCATTTTAATCCTTTCTTTATTGTAGCGATTACCCCTATTATTGTGGGTGTTTTTAGTTGGATGGCCCGCAAAGGAATTGAACCCTCAGATCCCAAAAAGATTGGAATCGGTATGATTATTACAGCCATAGGTTTTACCGTTTTATTGGTTGGATCGTTAAGTCTTGCCGGTATGGCGCCCGGTGATATTGGTGAAACCCGTGTAGAATCTGGTTTCGCAGTAAGCCCTTACTGGCTCATCAGCACCTATTTCATCCTTACCATCGCGGAACTTTTCCTTAGCCCCATTGGCTTGTCGTTTGTTTCCAAAGTGGCTCCTCCCAAGTTTAAAGGACTTATGCAAGGTGCATGGCTTGCGGCTACGGCCATCGGAAACTATGGCGTTGCCCTGGTTGGTATTCTTTGGAATAAACTGCAGTTATGGCAGTTCTGGGGATTACTCGTGGTCTTTTGTGTGCTCGCAGCACTGTTTATTTTCAGTATTTTACGTCGTCTGGAGAATGCTACTAACGCTTCTGCCGGTCGATAATAGGATAGTTGATTTCACTCTAACCCGTCGGGTCTATTTGTCCGACGGGTTTTTTTTACCTTTGAGCGATGCAATACCCCTGGAATCATAACCGGCGTTTTAATGCCTACAGCGAATATTTCCGTACAACCTTCGGTAGCCGTGTGCAAAAGTTGTCGGTTGATGCCGGCTTCTCCTGCCCCAACCGCGATGGAACGCTGGATACCGGCGGATGCACTTTTTGCAATGCTGAGGCTTTTAACCCTTCTTACTGTCAGCCCGGAAAAAGCATCACTTTGCAACTCGCTGAGGGAAAGGAATTCCATGCAGCACGTTACCGCCGGGCTACCCGATTTTTAGCGTACTTTCAACCCTATTCCAATACCCACGCCCCGTTGTCGTTTCTTGAAAAATGCTACCGCGAAGCGCTGGATACACCCGATGTAATTGGACTTGTAATCGGTACTCGTCCCGATTGCATTGATGAACAAAAACTCGACTTCATTGCCGAACTTTCCAAAACCTGCTATATAATGTTAGAGTATGGCATAGAATCGTGCTATAATGCCACATTAGAGCGTGTTAACCGCTGTCATACCTTTGAAGATACGGTGTATGCGCTGAGGCAAACCGCAGCCAGAGGCATTAACACAGGTGGCCACATGATTTTGGGTTTGCCGGGCGAAACTACTGCGATGATGCTTCATCAGGCAGAAATACTCTCTGCATTACCTCTTACCACTGTGAAGCTACACCAGCTCCAGATTTTTAAAGGCACAACGATGGCCGATGAATATGCCTCTTCGCCTGATAATTTTCATATTTTCGACCTGCAGGAGTATCTGTACTTAGTGATGAATTTTCTGGAACGGCTGAACCCTGCCATTGTAATTGAGCGGGTTGCCGGAGAGGTTCCCCCTCCTTTTCTTGTTCATCCTCCGGCCTGGAATATAAGAAACGATGAAGTGATTCGACGCCTTGAAATGATGTTGGAAGAGAATGACACCTGGCAGGGGAAATATTATGCAACAAACGCTTATGGGACTATACATTAAGTCAAATGATTTATTTTTGAAAAATCAGATATCTCTTCCGCCAGGGCCGTTAGTAGTGGGTGTGGAGATTGAAAATGAGCTGAATATGGGTGCAATTATCCGGTTGGCCTGTAATTTTGGATGCCCGGCCGTTCGTTTTGTTTATCAGCAGATTCCGGGAATAAAAATAGCCCGGGTAAACCGGACTGCCCATAGCAGTAGCCATTCGGTCGACTGGAAATTGGTAAATTATTCTTTTCTCATTGAATTGCAGCACAAAATGTCTTTGATCGCTATTGAAACCACCAAAAATGCAGTAAATATTGCGGATACAGTTTTTCCGGAAACTTGTGCTTTACTCGTGGGTAGCGAAATACATGGGATTCCGGAAGAAATACTTGCGATGTGCAGCCATTCGGTATATATCCCTATGTCGGGCAGCAATAAGTCGCTGAACGTATCCCATGCGCTTGGCATTGGGCTTTATGAATGGCTGCGACAGCGTTTATCGGGATAGGTTAGAGCACGGTTAGTTTATTCTTGCATGGTACCGGGTTCCTGTTTTTTTTTCGTCTCTTTGCTTCGCCCCGATTCTTTTACTGCCCGCGAAAGAATCCATTCAATCTGCCCGTTGGTACTGCGAAATTCGTCGGCAGCCCATTTTTCCAGCGCCTCCATCAGTGCCGCATCAACACGTAATGCAAAAGGTTTTTTTTTCGTCATAGTTTTTTATTGATGCAATGTGCCTGTGTTGATTACAGGACTGGCATCTTTGTCGGAACATAAAACGACCATAAGATTGCTCACCATAGTCGCTTTTTTGTCATCGTCAAAATCAATAATCTCTTTTTCTGAGAGTTGAGCGAGGGCCATTTCGACCATGCTGACTGCCCCATGAACAATTTTTTCCCGTGCGGCAACTATTGCAGAGGCCTGTTGGCGCCGCAACATGGCTCCGGCAATTTCCGAAGCATATGCCAGGTAACTGATTCTGGCTTCCATTACATGAATGCCGGCAATTTCCAGCCGATCGCGTAACTCATCCTCCAGAACCTGATTTACTTCTTCTCCACCGGAACGAAGGGTTATCTCCGCCTCTTCATCGTCAAAATTGTCGTATGGATAATGGCCTGCAAGTTTTCGGATGGCTGCTTCACTTTGGATATGTACAAAAAGCTCAAAGTCATCCACTTCGAAGGCAGACTTATAAGTATCTTCCACTCGCCAAACCAGCACAACCCCGATCATAATCGGGTTTCCGACCTTATCATTAACTTTTATCGGTTCGCTGTTCAGATTGCGCGCCCGAAGGGAGATTTTTTGTTTGGTATAAAAGGGGTTCACCCAGTAAAATCCATTTTCTCTGACCGTACCCTTGTATTTCCCGAATAATACGAGAACTGCCGATTCGTTGGGGTTAACAACAAGAAAACCAATACATAGTATAAATCCGATCCCTTGGATTAAAATAGCGGGCAGGAGAAAATACCAGGCTGGTGGTAATTGCGTTTCTGTGATTACCGGAACTCCCCAAAAGAGTACAACGAGCAGCAGTCCCAAATAGCCGGAAACGGGAACAATTGGTTTTTCATTTGATTTCATTGCTTTTCGATTTAATTTAATAACATGTTGATATAAATGTGATATCACAAAAATAAGATAAAAGAGAATTCAAATGCAAATTGGAGAGCAAAAAATCTGAATATTGTAATATACAGATAATCAGTATATTAAATAATTGTAAATTGTTGTATATTTGTTTTTGGAAAGGAAGAAATGAAGCAATACAGTCATATATTTTTTGATCTCGACAAAACGTTATGGGATTTTGAGGCCAATTCGAGGGCAGTGATGGAGGATTTATATATGCGGTATGCCTTAAAAAAGCGTGGGGTTCCGGGTGTTACAGAATTTTTTGCTGTGTATTCAACGATTAACGATCGTTTATGGGAACAATACCGAAAGGGGGCAATCCGCAAGCAGGCGTTGAAGGTGAAGCGATTTGAGCTGGCGCTTCGTCATTTTAGTATTTTTGATGTTGCTCTGGCCAATTTATTCGGGCGTGAGTATCTTGAATTGTTACCGGAAAAAACGGTTTTGATGCCAGGAACACATGCTCTTTTATCCTATTTAAAGCCGAAATATCCGCTTCATATCATCACTAATGGGTTTGAGGAGGTGCAGGAGAAGAAGATGAGAAATACCCTGATACTGGATTATTTTACTGCAATTATAACCTCTGAAGCTGCCGGGGCGCGTAAACCAAATGCAGCAATTTTCCGGTATGCCTTTGAAAAAACCGGGGCAATGCCCGCCAATAGCCTGATGATTGGCGATGATCTGGAGGTGGATGTTATCGGGGCGAAAGAATCGGGGATGGATCAGATTTATTTTAATCCCGGACGTTTAGTGCATACTGTTCCCGTTACCTGGGAAGTTGCCGGTTTATTGGCAGTAAAGGAAATTTTGTAATTACCTGAGCCAGGCCAGAACGCTTTGTCCGGCTTTTACTTTATC
>RZYD01000274.1 GCA_009930445.1 Bacteroidia bacterium
CCAGTCTTCCGGAAATACGAGCTGGGAATAGCTCATTTACTTATTCAGGGGAAGCGCATGGAGTATTATTTTCAAACGATATAGGTACAACAGGGAACAGCTATTCATTACAACTATCGCTATATGATAATAGTACCGGGCGGGAAATGAGTTATTTAATATCATCAAGAACCGCATCTGGTTTTTACATTACACCTCTTGAAAATGGAACCTACAGGTACGAGTATACAGCCACAGAAATAAATTAATGAAACCATATCTTATATTAACATTTCTTTTGTTTTCGTTTTGGCTTCAGGCACAAGATAACCGCTATAAGACGATAAGAGAAGTTTATGCTGAACAGGTGTATTCAACGAATATCTTTGTTCAGGGATCTGGGTTTATTCAATACCATAAAGATCATACAATAGCCTATCTTGGAATTGCAGACAGAACCACTGCCGGAACGGGCGGAACATTAGTACTATTTGCCCAGGACGGGATGTCAAAGGCCGATGCGAGCCGCGATGGCGGGGATGTTTATATATATGGAGGCGCCGATGATGGGAATGTTATATTATCGCCTTATTATGGAAGCGTTGGGATCAGAGTGGAATCGCCAAAAGCAAATCTACATTTAAACGGTACTTTTCGTATTGATTCCCCACAGGCATATTTTGAATTCAGCACTATAGCAGGTGGTGATAAATTACCTGATACCCTGCTAATCGAATATAATGGAGTTATTATGACAAGAATTCCACCAAGACAATAATGAACACACACCCCATGATACAACTATTCAGAACATCACTGATGTCTCTTATCGTATGTTTAATCAATGTTGAGGATCTGTTATCTACCTGGTTAACTATTGCAATTTCATCAATCACCGTAGTATATATTGCAGTTAAGGTAAAAAACATTTGTCTCGATAATCAAATGAAAAAGCAACAGATTCATGAGAAAGAAAAAACCGATAGCACGACTTAAAAAGGGTGAAATCCGTATCGGATATAAGCCGGGAAAGAAAAGCAAAAAGAGTACACGAAAAAATAAGAAGTAATGCAGCAGGTCTATAAAACCAGTCAAAATTTGCGGTCCTATGGCCGCCAGGCAGCATACTGGCGGAAACATGGAGTGAACATCACGTTCAACAAGTTACGGACAGGTAAAAAACCGGGATTAAACTTAAACCTGCTTAATCCAATTGCAGTTAGAGAACATTTTAAACTTGCAGGTTTTGAGTATGGGAACTGGTTATCACAGGAAGAGAGGGCAAACTGGGTATGGGCTACAGCTGTAGCATTGAAAGACCTGGAACGTATTATCGGTATTAAGCCTGCAGGGTTAAACGGAGATCTGGCCATTGCATTTGGTGCCAGGGGCAGGGGAGGCAGCGCTCCGGCAGTTGCTCACTATGAACCAAGCACCATGTTTATAAACCTGACTAAAAAATATGGCATTAATTCTCTTGCACATGAGTACGGTCATGCTCTGGATCACTACTTTGGTAATTATTATGATCAGGATCCCAATTCTCAGTTTCTTTCATATGGAAGATCAATCAACTGGAGAATGCATCCATCGAAGTTTACCGCAAATCATAAGCTGCGAAAAGCAATGACGGATGTTATACATACCGCAATGGTTGGCAAAGATGGTAGGTCTACGGCTTATGGTAAAAGACTGGCTGGAAGAAAGGCATACTGGCTGAGACGTACAGAAATATTTGCCAGGATCTTTGAACAGTATGTTCAATACAAGCTAAAACAGAATGGTATTGAGAATAAGTTTCTTACAAAGCTGAAATATGAAGGTAGTGTTTACATGAAACCTGCAGAATTAAAGAAAATCATTCCCAAGATGGATTATCTTATGTTGGAAATGAGAAAAGCACTTAAATAATAACCTTAAAATTAAAGTATTATGAATTTTTGGCAAAAATTATGGGCCTTTTTATCAGGCAATAAAACAATCATTGGAACCATCTTACTGTATATTTTCAGTATGGATCCAGTAATGACTGCACTAGGTGCAAGTTATTCGGTTATTGTAGCCATTATCGGGCTTTTAACCGGTGCGTCACTGCTGTCTCATGCAAAAAAAGGCTATTTTAGCACTAAAAAAATTGAGATTAAAAGGGAAAAAAAGTCCTGACCGTGCGTTTGTGCATATTTTTGTTTTAATTGGGAGGATAGCCTGATGAGAATCAGGCTGTTTTTTTTTATTCTGCAAGGCTATTAAACGAATTGTACATGGACTCCAAACGGCTTTTAAGTATACGAAATGCCCACACGTGATCAAATTTTTTCTTTTTTGTCATTAGCCGGATCAAATCCCTAAGGATAAGATCCATTACTTTGAAAATATAATCAAAGTCTCTCCAGATAATTAGATTTTCTCTGATTAAACCATTTCTTGTTAACAATTCAAGTTTTTTTTCAATCCCAATAAAGTTTTGTTTGATTTCGGTCAGGCTGTAGTTGTCTTGATTATCAAGAAGGAACCAACAATCGTAGTACTGAATTCTGATATCGCGAAGAATCCAAACAAGTTCATGCAATATTTTTGTTAAATCACGATTAATTTCAGCAAGTCGAATTTTCAACTTTGTTTCACTGCGGAAATGGAAGGGTCGATCCCCAATCCAGAACGAAAATTGACGATGTTTTGTGTAGACGGAAGTTCTATTCGGTAAGTTATACTGAATCAGTTTTATATCTTTCATAAGGCAAAATTAGTAAATCGATTTTGAAAATACAAACATAACTTATTGAAAGGCAGTAATATACATATTAGATATTTGTCCGATAATTAATATTATGTTAAGTAGAGTTTTTGCTTCCCCCTTTTTTTCTCAAGCCTGTCCGTATTGCAGGCCATCTTGCAAATAGAAGCTGGGAAACCTTAAAAAAACAATACCGAGAGTACATAATACATCAAGGGTAAAGTGAGCACGCTCCATCCCGTGCTGAGAAAAAAATTCTTTATTGCCGTTTCCGTATCGGCATTGTAAATTTTAGCGATAATCATCATCATGGCAAATCCGGGTGTGGCGGCCTGCAGCAGGATTACCATCCGGGCTGTATCACTGATTGTGAGCAATCCTAAAGCAATTACACCAGAAATCAACAAACCGGATAGTACAGGAATGAAAATCAACTTATTAAAACTGTATACCCAGGCGGAAATATCTGTCACGATCGCTCTAACCCGAATTCCGGAGAATTTTAAACCAATAAAAATCATAGCCAACGGCGAAGTGGCAGCACCGAGTTTTCCGACACTTCCTGTTATGAGCGAAGGAAAATCGATGGAAAAAACAAGCATTGTTAATCCAATAAGTAATGCTATTGTATTAATATTGAGTAATTTACTCAGGTTTTGAATCAGGTTACTTTTCTTTGATTTATCCAGAAACATCACACCTATTGTCCACATATAGATATTGCTGGTGAGGTTATACAAAGCGGCATACAGGAGTCCCTCCCCACCAGGGAAAAGCGCATCGATCAGAGGAAAACCAATAAAAATAGTATTTCCTTTAAACGTATGAATCATGTGGATTACCGATTTCCGTTCGGAGAGTTTCAATAGCCGGGCGGAAAGAAACCCCACCCCCATTTGCAGTCCATGGATCAATGCGGCAAAAAACATCACGCCAAGCCCGTTTCGCCAAATTTCGGGGGTCATCTCCATCCCGGAGATAGAAGTTAAGAGTAAACACGGGAGCGTAATATTAAAAACCAGTTTGGCAATTACGTCATCCGATCCTTTCCCAAGTATCGTTGTCTTTCCACCG
>RZYD01000275.1 GCA_009930445.1 Bacteroidia bacterium
CAATAGTTCACTGGCTTGCTTTTCGGCTTGTCTGCGTGTTTTTCCTGCAATGAGGGCAGGAATAAAGATATTTTCCAACGCACTGAATTCAGGTAATAAGTGATGAAACTGGAATACAAATCCGATGTGTTGATTCCGGAATGCGGATAGCTGTTTGTCGCTGAGCGAAAAAACGTCTTTGTTTTCGATGGTCAGGGAACCGTTGTCGGGACGATCGAGAATACCTAAAATATGCAGGAGTGTTGATTTTCCGGCACCGGAGGCCCCAACAATGGAGATAATCTCTCCTTTCTTTACCTCCAGGTTTATCCCTTTCAGTACTTCCAGGGTTCCATATCGCTTTACTATTTGTCTGGCTGTTAACATTGGTATATAACGAGAAAAAGTGAATTTTGTTATATTGGAATTTTATGCAATAATAACTATAAACGGGTGATTGTGCTATGCATATCGTTTTATTTTTTCTACTTTTGCGCCTATAAAATATTCAAACGCTTTAAAAATGAAGAACACAGCATTTACTAGTTTTCATGAGGCTTTGGGCGCTAAAATGGCTCCTTTTGCAGGTTATACTATGCCTATTCAATATGAAGGCATTACTACAGAACACGAAACGGTTCGCAAGGGAATCGGCGTTTTTGATGTTTCACACATGGGAGAGTTTTGGGTGAAGGGACCCAAAGCTGAAGCTTTTTTGCAACGGATTACTACCAATGATGTAGCCGCCCTCGTTGATGGGAAAGTGCAATATTCCTGCTTCCCTAACGGTAAAGGAGGAATTGTTGATGATTTGTTGGTGTATCGTGTGGATGCTGAGACCTTTCTGTTGGTTGTGAATGCCGCAAATATTCAAAAAGACTGGAATTGGGTTACAAAAAATGCAGCGGAATTTGGAATGAACCTTGAAAAAGATCTTTATAACGCCTCTGATGAAATATCTCAACTGGCAATTCAGGGCCCTCTGGCACTTAAAGCCATGCAGCAACTCACCGATGCCAATGTCATTGATATGGAATATTATACGTTTAAGAAAATTCCTTTTGCAGGAATCGGTGAGGTGATCTTTTCCACTACCGGTTATACGGGTTCAGGTGGATGTGAAATATATGTTGCTAATCAAGATGCGGTGAAATTGTGGAAAGCCGTTTTTGACGCAGGACAGGCATTCGGAATTAAGCCTATAGGGCTGGGTGCACGGGATACACTCCGTCTGGAATCGGGCTTCTGTCTTTATGGAAATGATATCGACGATACTACTTCACCCATTGAAGCGGGTTTGGGTTGGATTACTAAATTCGTTGATCATAAGGATTTTATCGATCGCGAACACATGTTAAAGCTGAAACAGGAAGGCGTGGAACGTCGGTTAAAAGGTTTTGTGATGATCGATAAAGGAATACCAAGACAGCATTACGAAATTTGCGATGCGGAGGGAAAGGTTATTGGTGAGGTTACCTCCGGAACTATGTCTCCCATGCTACATACAGGAATTGGAATGGGGTATATTCATCATGCTTATACAAAACCTGGAACAACAATTTTTATCCAGGTCAGAAATAAACTTCTAAAAGCCGAGGTAACAAAAACACCCTTTTGGCAGGGATAAAAATTACGTTCACCTATTGTGAACCGAACCGGAGTCTGTATGACTATTTTTGATTCCGGTTTTTTTTTTGCTTATGAAGTATACTATAGAAGTGTGTTTTACCCCCTCTCTTTTCGCACAGCGGCTGACGAGGAGCAATTTTATTGTGGTTGTAACAGATATTTTGCGGGCTTCCACCTCCATTGTCTCGGCTTTTAATAATGGTGTGAAGACAATTATTCCGGTTTCTGATCAAGAGGAAGCGTTTACATACAAAGAAAATGGCTATCTGGTGGCGGCTGAACATGATGGGTTGATTCTTGATTTTGCTGACTTTGGGAACAGTGCCTTTAATTTTATGACCCCGGAAGTGATCGGTAAAACCATTGCTTATTGCACAACCAATGGAACAAAAGCAATTAAAATGGCTTCGTTGGATGCCGAAAAAGTAGCTATTGGTGCTTTTTTAAATCTTTCGATATTGGCAAAATGGTTGATCCATCAACAAAAAAATGTGGTGATTCTTTGTGCCGGTTGGAAAGAAAAGTTTAATCTGGAGGATTCTTTTTACGCGGGCGCATTGGTGGAAAAATTATCTTACTCGCCTGATATGGAGATTATTTGCGACTCAGCCCATGCAGCACTGGACTTGTGGCGTGTTGGTAAAGACCATCCGCTCGACTATATCGAGAAAGCGCTGCATCGTCATCGCCTGAAACGATTGGGTCTTGACGATGTCTTACCCTATTCTTTTACCATTGATAATGCCCCTGTGGTGCCTGTTCTTAAAGGAAATAAAATTAGAAATGTGCTGTGATAACAACTGTAATTTTTGATTGGGGAGATACCGTTATGCGCGATTTCCCGGACAATTCCGGGCCAATGTATACTTGGGATCATGTGGATTGGATTCCAGGGGCCAAAGAACTCTTGCAAAAACTGTTTGGCCGCTTTCGCTTGGTTATTGCTACCAATGCGGGTGAATCGGATACTGCTGACATGATAAAGGCGTTGGACCGACTCGACGCAACCCGTTTTTTTACTGCTTATTTTTCCTCTAAAGATTTGGGAGTCAGTAAACCTGACCCTGAATTCTTTTTTTCTATCTGTAAAAGGCTGAACACATCGCCTGCTCAATGTGTTTTTATAGGGAACTCGTATGAAAAAGATATTGTGGGTGCGGCTAAGGCTGGAATGATGACGGTACTTTTGGATGAACAAAACCACTATCCTGCTGCTCCATTGGCCTGTTTTTGTGTTACTAATTTACTGAACCTGAATACTTTATTATTTGATGCTAAACATTAAAACTTTCTTTATTGTAATATTTTTACTGCTCTTTTTTCATGCAGGATTTGCGCAGGCAACCTATCCGACTTCAATTTTCCGTTCACCGGTGGATTTTCCGATTCAGCTTAGCGGAACCTTTGCCGAGCTGCGCGATGACCATTTTCATTCCGGAATTGACATTAAAACGGGGGGGGTATCCGGTAAACCGATTTATTCCATCGGTGAAGGCTATGTATCCCGTGTAAAAGTTTCCCCCTACGGTTTTGGTAATGCGATCTATGTGACCCATCCTGAAGGATTTGTCTCCGTTTATGCGCATCTTGATCATTTCTCCGATGCCGTTCAGTCCGTTGTTTTTCGGGAACAATATAAACGAAAGCGTTTTGCGGTTGACCTTCCGCTGCGCCCAGGCCTTATTGAAGTAAAAAAAGGAGAGGTGATTGCACGTAGTGGTAACAGCGGCAGTTCTGCTGGTCCTCATCTTCATTTTGAAATCCGCGATTTGGAAACCCAACGGATTATAAATCCTTTACATTTTGGATTTCCGGTAAAGGATTTTATACGGCCGAAAATTTGTGGTTTGATGGTGTATCCGGAATCAAACGAAACTACAATCGATGGAAAAGCTGAGCCGGTTTCCTATTCCGTGGAAGGGTGGGGGCTTGTTTATCGGCCTCAAAACTATCATAGAATAAATGTTTCCGGACCATTTTCGCTGGGAATATGCACTTATGACTTACTGAATGACACTCCGAATAAAAATGGTGTCTACCGGCTGGAATTACTCGTCAATGGCGACCGAATCTGGCAATGGACTGCCGATAATTTTTCGTTTTCAGAAACCGGTTACATTAATTCCTTTATTGATTATTCAACCTATAGGGAACAAAATCGACGATATATCCG
>RZYD01000276.1 GCA_009930445.1 Bacteroidia bacterium
TGAAAAGGGGTGCAAAAATAGTCTGATATTTTGTAATTCACAAATTATTACTCAATTAAATGAAAAATATCTGCCACCGATGTCATTCGTCATCTCCCGCTGTTTTCTGTTCATTCACCGATTTACGCTTTTCTTCCGGTGGCTGCCCGCTTACCTTTGCCCAATAATCATTAAAACAAACATCATGAACACAAATCATCACTCCCATCACACCGAACAGTTTCTACATGAAAACAAAAACCGTCACCGGCAAAACCCGGGTGCCATTTTGGTCATTGCAACCCTCCTTATAGGTATTGGAATAATCCTACTTCTTAACGCATTCGGCATTTTCTCCGACCAGGTAGTTCGTATAATTATTTCATGGCCTATGCTCCTCATTGCTATTGGCGCCCTGGGTTTTATCAAAGAGAATCATAATTTCGGAAACCTGATTCTGATTGCGGTCGGGCTCTTTTTTTTGGTACCACGCATCTGGGATATTCCCGATTATACTTCCACTTTCTGGCCGCTGATTCTCATCCTGCTGGGAATTCTTATGTTAACCCGCTTTGGAGAAGTAAAACGAAGATTAGATAAAATCCCCGTATCAAAAAATCAAGGTTCTGAAGATTTAATTGAAGACACGAATATTTTTGGGGGCGGCCAGCGGATTTATACCACACAAAACTTCAGAGGGGGAAAAATTACCTCTATTTTTGGTGGATCAGAAATTGATTTTACCAAAGCAAAAATGGCACCCGGAACCAATATTCTCGATGTGACTTACATATTTGGCGGCTCTACGATTATTGTTCCCAATCATTGGGAACTACGGATTGAAACCACTTCGATTATGGGAAGCATATCGGATAAAAGAATGGTAGCACACCTGCCGGAAGAAAGGGCAGATTCAATTCTAATTATAAAAGGTATCGCCATTTTTGGTGGTGGTGAAATAAAAAGTTATTAATTTCGGCTATGCTAAATCCGATTACAAACAGCCGGAAAAACATTCTTCTATACACACTGGTATGGGTTGTAATTTTTACAGCCCATCTTTATCTTATTTCACTGGCCGGCACCATGCCACTATGGTTTAGGTTTCTGGAATCTTTTCTCAATATCAGTTTTCTCTATGCCCTGGGCATCGGAATCTGGCATATTACGGTAGCACAAAAAAATGAAGCGGCCTATTCTCCGGAGCGCTGGATCGGAATTTTTGTCACAGGGCTAATTATCATAAGCCTATGGCAAGTCTTCACCGGAGGTATTGCCTGGCTTATCGATAACAAAAGTGACGCCTATTCCCGAATATTCTTAACCATACTCCCCTATCGGTTAATGTTCGGTTTTTTTACGTATCTTACTTTAACCATAATTTACCATAACATTCTTGTATTCAATGAAATATCAATGCGAAAACTGCGGGAAGAACAGTTACGGAGTCATCTTGCCGAACAGGAGCTGAATATGCTCTGGTCGCAGATTAATCCTCATTTTCTTTTCAACAGCCTCAATTCGATCAGTGCACTCACCCTTTCTGATCCTATGAAAGCCTATGATATGATAATCCGATTGGCTGATTTTCTGCGGTTTACCATCAACACCCGCGACCATCAGCTGCATACCCTGACGGAAGAGTTAGAAATCTGCGACCGGTATATGGATATCGAAAAAATTCGCTTTGGCACCCGTATCACTTACGAAAAAATGCTTGCCAACGAGTGCCGCCAACTCACGGTTCCCAGATTAATCATTCAGCCATTGCTTGAAAATGCCCTAAAGCACGGCGCCTACGAAACGCTGAATCACTGCACCATACGGCTGGATTGTCAGAAGAAAGATGACTGTGTTTTTATTACGATAAAAAACAGCTACGATCCCGAATCGGTGCAATTAAAAAAAGGCCGGGGAATTGGCATTGAGAATATTAAACAAAGATTGCAACTCATTTATCCTCACAAAGGAACACTCACTGTGAATAAAACCACTGATACTTTTATTGTAACACTTCAGATTCCCATAAATACAGAAAACGCATGAAACACCCCATCAACGCCATTATTGTCGATGACGAGCCCCTTGCACGGCAACTCATCAAAAAATTTCTCGAAGCCTGGCCTGAAATAGAGATTATTCAAGAATGTAGTGATGGATTTGAAGCGTATAAAGTCCTGTCGGAAAATCATTGCGACCTGATGTTTCTGGATATCCAGATGCCACGAATCAATGGATTTGAGCTATTAGAAATTATTGATAATCCACCTCTTATAATTTTTAGTACCGCCCACGACGAATATGCCATCCGGGCATTTGAGCAAAACGCGGTAGATTATCTGCTCAAACCCTATACTGCCGACCGGTTTCAAAAAGCAGTCAATAAAGCCCTGGAGAAATTCATTGCAGGAGAAAAGCAAAATAAACTGTTGAATGAAGCAAATCAAAAGCCTGATCATTTTTTAAACCGTATTGTCGTGAAAGAGGGTTCGCGGGTAGAAATCCTGCCCGTTGACACCTTGCATTACCTGGAAGCAGCAGACGATTACGTCGTAATCAGGGCAGACAAAGGGCAGTTTGTCAAACAAAGAACAATGAAATTTTATACTACTCACCTCGACAACGAATGGTTCATCCGTGTTCACCGCTCGTACATTGTCAATATCGACCAAATCGAACGCATTGAACCTTATAGCAAAGAGAGTTATCATATCGTCATGAAAAACGGCGACCTGATTCCAGCCAGCCGATCAGGCTATAAGGCACTCCGGGAGCGTCTGCATTTCTAAAAGCTGGATAAGAAGATTTTTGTACTTTTGGAGGCACAAAAAAAATACTATGTCGATTCTGATTCAGGATATATCAAAACATTATGGAAGCCAAAAAGCTCTCGATAAGGTTGCCTTTGAAATTATACCGGGAGAAATCATTGGATTACTGGGTCCCAACGGAGCAGGAAAATCAACGCTGATGAAAATTATCACCTGTTTTATCCCCCCCACCTCGGGCGATGTTGTGGTTTACGGAAAAAGTATACACGAGCAGCCGCTGGAAATAAAAAAAATAATCGGATACCTTCCCGAACAAAATCCGCTGTACCCCGAGATGTATGTAACTGAATATCTTGAATTTGTTGCCGGGCTGCATAAAATTCAAAACCAAAAAAAACGGATTGCTGAAATCATTGACCTTACAGGGCTTGGGCTGGAGAAACACAAAAAAATCGGAGCGCTTTCCAAAGGGTATAGGCAACGTGTGGGACTGGGGCAGGCGCTGATTCACGATCCCAAAGTACTCATTCTTGATGAGCCCACCAGCGGTCTGGATCCAAATCAATTATCGGACATACGCTCCCTGATTGCAAATGCAGGGAAGGAAAAAACGGTTATTCTCTCCACACATATTATGCAAGAGGTAGAAGCCATGTGCAAGCGAGTAGTAATTATTGACCAGGGAAAAATTGTAACCGACCGGCCGATAGAGCAGTTACAGAATTCCGGCGGGCACCGGATCATCCGCGTCGAGTTTTCAGTACCCGTTATAGCGCAGTTACTCGAACAAATTGATGGGGTCGAACGTATTATCCCCACAGAAAAACCCCACATTTTCCAGCTCGTTTCCAAAAAAAATGTGGATATACGGTCGCATGTATTCCGTTTCGCGGTACAACACAATATTGAAGTACTTTCGATGCAGATAATCACTGAAAAACTCGAAGACTTATTTCGTTCCCTCACAAAATAGCAGTAAAATATATTTGTTCTGCACTATTTTTTTTACTTTTGCAGTTGTGGAAAGA
>RZYD01000277.1 GCA_009930445.1 Bacteroidia bacterium
AGTCCGCTCGACCCCACTGATGCTCTGCAACAAATTCCTGCCTCTTCCATCGAAAACATAGAAATTATTACAAACCCATCCGCAAAATTTGACCCCGACGGTACTTCAGGGATTATTAATATCATCTCAAAAAAGAATAAACTGGAAGGGATAAGTGGACAGATTAACCTCAACGGAGATTCGAAAGAAGCCTTTGGCGGAGATTTTTTGGTCAGCTACAGAAATTCTAAATTCAATGCCTTCCTGGGCGCCAATTACAACGACCGCAAAATGACCGGAAGCAGCATTCAGGAAAATGAAAACATTTATAACGACACTACCCTCTTCACGCAGTCGTATGGCGATCGAAATATGAACCGGCTTTCAAAAGGGATTAAAGCCGGACTAGACTATTCCATTACAGAGAAAGATGTGCTCAGTTTTTCAGGAACCGTTGGGAAAATGACATTTGAACGGGGGTCAAACACCAATTTTACAGAATTTACTGACCCTGAATCCTATTTTCTGGAATCTTATTCTGCAGATATTTCTTCACGCACAGGCGAGTATTACAACGGGAATATCATGTACCAACACAAATTCAATACAGAGGGTCATCAGCTGGAGGCATCCATTAACCTTCGGGGTGGCAATTCCGGAGAAGAATCCCTGAATGAAAAAAGCACCCTCGAAGGGGTGATGCAACTGGGACAAAAATCGACTGAACAAGGAAAAAATCAGGACCTGCGAATAAAAGCCGATTATGTTTACCCGATCAATGAAAAATATAAAGTGGAAGCCGGGTATCAATCACGCATTGAAAACGAAACCGAAGATTATCGTTTCTTCACCATGGATTTATTAAGCAGTGAATACGTGAACCTCGAACAATATAACAACAATTCCAGTTACAAAAGGAATATTCATGCAATGTACGGGATGTTTTCCGGGGAGTACAAAAAATTTAGTTATCAACTGGGGCTAAGAGGTGAATACACCGACAGGATTATGGAGCATGAGGGAGCAGAAAATCCGTTTATAATCAACCGAATCGATCTGTTCCCTACCCTGCACAGTGCGTTTCAGCTCCCTGCCGACCAGCAAATGTTTATCAATTATGCGCGCAGGATTGAACGCCCGCGAAATTTCTACCTCGAACCTTTTTACTCGTGGATGGATGCCTACAATATCCGTGTCGGAAATCCGGGATTAATCCCTGAATACATCGACTCGTATGAACTGGGCTACCACAAACAGTTTAAAAATGCTTTTTTCTCCCTTGAAGGGTATCTCCGGCAAACCCACAATAAAATTGAGCGGACACGTACGGTATATGAAGCCAATATCATGCTGAACAGTTTTGAAAATGTGGGAACGGACTATAGTTCAGGGATTGAAACCATGTATAACGGAAAGATTTCAAAATGGTGGAGCATGAATATCAGCGGGAATCTGTTTTATTATGTGGTAAAAGGCGAATTATACGGGAAAGAATTTGAAAAAACAAGCACCAATTATGGGGGAAGAATCAGCAATACATTTACCATCACGCCAACTACACGCGTGCAACTCGACGGAATGTATAACGGCCCTTCAGTAACTGCACAAGGCACACGGGAAGCTTTTGCCTTCTCAAATATCGCGCTGAAACAGCAATTTTTCGACCGCAACCTTACCCTGACATTTCAGGTATCCGATATCTTTAATACCGGCAAACATGAGGCCTATATCTACGGCGAAAACTACAGCTCCTATTATAAATTTGGGCGAGAAGCCCCCATTTACCGGGCAACCCTGACCTGGAATTTTAACAATTACCGCCCCGATAAAAGAACGAAAATCAACGGGGATAGCGGGGAAATGGAAATGGATGATTTTTAAATCTCCGCGATAAAATATCCTGTAACCGATGCCCACATAAACGGGGTATCGGTTTTTTTTGTCTGGAAATCACAAGGATTGCTAGCCGGAAATCGAAAAAAAAGCAAAAAAAACGACAGACAACTCCTCAATAAAGTGTAATTTTACAGAAAAAGTAATTCTGTTCACATAAGCCGTCGGAAGGCATGAAAAAAGGGTTACATAAAATAGTGATACTACTGATCATGGCTTTGACAGGGCTGGCCTCTTCGTGCAGCGATAAGCCCCCGTTACCAAAACCTGACAATCCGGTGTTAATGGTAATTTTTAATCATTCCGTTAACGGAGAACCGGTTGTATTTGATCAGATGGTGTATGAAAACCTGGCAGGCAATCCTTATCTGATCAATGAAATTCAATACTTTATCTCAGAATTTACACTTCATTATTCCGATGGCACAGTGATCGAACCCGTCATCTGGGATCCATTCCACTATGTGGATACCGATCTGGAGCAAACACGGCACTGGATTATCCCCGACAGCCTCAAACAGGGAACAGTCGATCAGGTCACCTTCAGGCTGGGAATCTGCGATGCGTTGAATGCATCGTTTATGTTTGTTAATCCTCCGGAACGGGATATGTTCTGGCCCGAATACCTTGGCGGCGGATATCATTATATGAAACTTAACGGCAAATGGGAACCTGCCAGTGGTAATTACCCAAACCTCCCCTTTGATTTTCATGTGGGCAGAGGCCAGATTTATGAAAATGAAGAAATTGTTTCCTTTGTCGATAATTCAATGACCATAACCCCCGCAGGAGAAGCCTTTTCGCTGAGTAACGGCGACACTACAACCGTCGTTATCACCATGCAGATAGAGAACTGGTTTCAAAACCCCCATGTTTATAATCACGATGTTTGGGGCGGTTACATTATGAACAATCAGGAGGCAATGCAAATTGCAGTAGAAAATTCACACGATGTATTTATAATTTCAAGGGAGGAGTTACCATGAAGACAAAACAGCGACTTCAATGGATCATTCTGACTATTCTGGGCATAGCCTTTTCGTGCAGTGAAAAGCCACAGCCTTATGAACCCACTCCCTACACGCTTGATATACCCGACTACTTCCCCACACAGGTCAATATTCCGGAAGATAATCCACTTACAGAAGAAGGAGTAGAACTGGGCAGGCATTTATTTTATGATGGACGGTTATCAGGCCGCACCCACCGCGACAGTTTAATGAGCTGTGCCACATGCCATATCCAATCGCAGGGGTTTGATCTTGGGCTGGGAAACGAACGATTCCCGGATGGACAGCCCATCGGCTTATCCGGAGTTACACCGCCACACTATCCGCTGCCATTGATTAATCTCATCTGGAACGAAAACGGCTACCTCTGGAACGGTATGATTCATCCCTCCGGACCGGATCAAAGCAAAACCCGCCTGGAAGACCTGGTGTGGATGGGCGTCGTTGCCCCGCATGAAATGGCAGGGGATACCAACCGCACAAAAAAACTAATACAAAGTATCGACGGTTATCCTGCGTTGTTTGAAAAAGCCTTTGGGACAAATATTGTTACTATGGAAAACATCAACAAAGCGGTGGCACAATTTGTCAGAACACTGATTTCGTCAGATGCAAAATTCGACCGTTATATGCGGGGGGAAGAACAACTAACCACAGAAGAATTAAGCGGTTACGTGCTGTTCACCACAGAAGAGGGAGCCGATTGCTTCCATTGCCACGGAGGGGCCGGAAACCCGCTTTTTACCACCCATCTGTTTTATAATAACGGCAAAGACAGGGAATTTACCGGTGCTTTTGAAGACCCCCGTGATCGGTATCATATCACAAACGACCCCATGGATATTGGCGCCTATAAGGCAACAACATTGCGGAATATTGCACTGGGTGG
>RZYD01000278.1 GCA_009930445.1 Bacteroidia bacterium
ATCATCATTTCCGGCGCAAAATACCGACCATAATTCCGCTCCAGAAGCCGCCTGTAAATCACCGACAACCGATAATCCGACCGCCCCGGCTTCCGCGATTTCCCCGCCCGATACTGATTCGCCGCCCCCGCATACAATTCCGCTCCACCCATCGTCCTCATTGTCCATCTCCTTCTTTCACGTCCACAGATTACGCAGATTGCGCAGATTTTTCCATGCAAATCCTGTTTTTATTCACCACAAAAGAACGCAAAGACTCCTGCAATGCTGTTCTTTTGCGCTCTATGCGCTCTTTCGCGTCCATTTTCCATAAAATTCAGCATTTTCCACCATCAAATTCATTCAAAAACACCACTTTCACCCTCTTTTCGTGCCTTTTCATGTTTCTAGTGGCCATTTTCCATCAAAATTCATTATTCCTTGTTGAATATTGGATATTCAACGCCTTTTTTGCGCTCTTTGAGCTCCTTCGCGGCCATTTTCCATCAAAAACATCCATTTTCATCCCTTTTTCTCCTTTCCTCTTCTTTATCCGCAGAACCCAAGCAAATCTGCGCAATCTGCGTAATCTGCGGATCAAAAAAGCAGCCTGCTTCGCCAAGGCTTCGCAGCCCAAGCAACCCGAGCCGGATTCTTCGCAGGATTCATCCGCAGATTGCGCAGATTTTTCCAAGCAAATCCTGTTTTTATTCACCACAAAAGAACGCAAAGAGCGCAAAGACTCCTGCAATGCTGTTCTTTTGCGTTCTATGAGCTCTTTTGCGGTTAATTTCATCCTGTAAATCCTGTCAAAAAAGACACCTTGTTAAATTTCTGAACTCATTCTATCCACTTTTTTTATTGAACGACTCATGCCATTGTGCGTATATCTGTTTCAGAAGCGGTAAGTCCACTTTGAAGCGTTGCAATGCTTTCCTCTTTGAGGTTTACGAGTTGTAACATAAAAGGTTCAAAGGGCGCGCTTTTTTTATTGGAGATATTTCCCGTCATACAGAACCTTTTCCTTGAATAATTCAAAACAGGTTAGATCGTTCCGTTCATATTTCCTAAAAATGCCCCATGCAAAAAGATCAGCCAGTTGCAGACCTGCGGAAGTCTCAGACGCCTGATGCGTTATGGACAGTTTCACATCCGGTGCCAAACGCCCTTTCAACTGGTTCGCAATATATCCATTGAATTCATGTCGCGCTTTTGTACCTTTTGATTTATCGACCGTTAGAATGACCTGCTGATCGGCCATCTCGAACGGGATCTGATCAATCACCTGGCGTGCGACGTAATTATACACCTTCACTTTGTCCTCCATCAGGTACTGATAAACACGTTTCTTATTCAGTGTAATGGCATAAATACCAAACGTGCAGCCCGACAGAAGGTTGTAAACATACTCTTTCACGGAAAGCGGAAGAGAACTCGCATGCAGTTCATTAACCGGCGGCCTGTTCTTTCTGCGATGGTTCACCTTACGCTTCAAGGTTTTCCGTACGGCATAGGCAAACTGCCTGTTCGTATGCCGATGGCTCGTTGCAAGTACACAAATAGTGAAAAAGCGCGAAGGTTTCCTATTGATGAAATCGAACCCCAGATCCCCACTTTCATCCAAATACAACCACCACACCGTCAAACTCCTCTCTTTGGGGATATACACTCACCGCAAACCAACCCCAGAAAACAACAGCCCGCTACGCCAAGCAACCCATGCTTCGCGACCACCTGTTCAAAACATCTCAAACAGAAGCACGCAAAGAGCGCAAAGGCTTCTGCTCTGTTTCTTTTGTGTTCTATGAGCTCTTTTGCGGCTAATTTCATCCTGTTCATCGTGTAAATCCTGTCAAAAAACTTCGTTCCTGCCGCCCGACGCTTATCAGCAAAGGCGTGACCTTCGCTATCTCTTGTTCAAATCAAATTTCAACTGCTTCAGTTCATTTTCCGCTTCGACAAAGTGTTTTTCCACCTCCGTAGGCCGTTTCAGTTGTTCTTCCCGATGCCGTTCATATTCGGCATGTGCCTTTTTCATGGCCTTTTCATGACTTACCGTTCCAGCATGCTCCAGCAATTCACGCCCGGTCATTGTCAAAAAGGCATCCAACTGACCGATCCAGTCCTGCATGGTCATCGGTTTTCGGTTCAGCGCCTGGATTTCAGCCATTTCCAGATAGGCCGTCACAATCCGATTCAGCATGCCCAGCTCCTCTTCACTCAGATAGTTCTTGGCAATTTCGACATCTTTTTTGAGCAGTTTACTCCCCGGATAGTTGGTGATGCCCATATCCGGTTCACCGGAATCAGCCCGCTCATAAATCAGCTCCGCAGCGGTATGGCCGTGAGCCGCCCAGTGCATCTTGTTCTGCACCTGTTTGAAAAACAGCACAGAGGTTTCAGCCTTTGGATCATAATCAATACTCGTAGCATAAATTTCCAGTACCTTGCGCCAGAAAATCTTTTCAGACGACCGTATGTCCCGGATTCGAGCCAGCAGTTCCTCAAAATAGCGTGCCCCGTCCGGTTCCTTCAACCGCTCATCATTCAGGACAAACCCCTTTACAATGTATTCCTTCAAACGCTCCGTCGCCCAGATACGAAACCGGGTTGCCACCGCACTTTTGACCCGATACCCCACCGAAATAATCATATCCAGGTTGTAATAATCCAGATTACGCTGAACCCTCCTGGCTCCTTCCTCCCGAACCGTTAAGAATTTCTTAAGAGTTGCCTCAGGAACAAGCTCTCCGTCTTCATAGACATTGCGGATGTGCATACTGATGTTCGGTACAGAGGTTTGAAAGAGCTGTGCCATCAACGGCTGCGTCAACCAAACCGTCTCATCCTGTAACCGTACATCCAGCTTCAAACGACCGTCTTCGCCCTGATAAATCAGGAACCCACCTTCTAACGCGCCCACGCTCAAGTCTTCACCTGCCATAACCATATTCCTGCAATGCTGTTCTTTTGCGTTCTATGCGCTCTTTTGCGGTTAATTTCATCCTGCTTTTCCTGTAAATCCTGTCAAAAACCACTAAAAACCTCCAAAAGCATTCACTTAATCGGCATCCTGAAATAGAACAATCACATGTGCCCGATCCTGCCTTTTGAGTTTTGCGCTCTCGGGAATTTTGATTACTCCATCTGTAACAGCAGCATCAAATTCAATGGCCTGCATCATATTCTCCATATTTGCTTAGACGTTCTTTGTTCTTTCTTCACCCGCATTAATTAATAGGGACATAATACCTCACAACACTAAAATAATCCACTTCCATTCCATGGAATTCACTCCATGCACCTTCAACCTCAACGGCGTATCGGTCGCCGTCAAAAGCGTATCCCCAAAAACACTCCCCGCCATCCACAGAAAACAACCCAAGCAAATCTGCGTAATCTGCGCAATCTGCGGACCCCAAAAAGCGCAAAGCCTCCGCGGAGATTCGTCCGCAGATTACGCAGATTTCGCAGATTATTTCTTCTTGTGTGGATCATAATTTCCATACCATACGTTTGTGTTGCAGGGATGTCGTTCCAAAGTTCAATAACAACCCGCGTTTTAGTCCTGTTGCTTTGAGATAATTGATCAACTGCCCCTCATCGGCTCCGGTCAAAGCTTCTTTTGCCTTCAACTCCACCACCACCTCACCAAAACAAATAAAATCGGCAACATACTCTTTCTGCAAAGCACGCCCTTTGTAGCAAATCTGAATCAATTTCTCCCGCTCAAACGGGATTTTTCTCAATTCAAACTCACACGCCAACGCCTC
>RZYD01000279.1 GCA_009930445.1 Bacteroidia bacterium
ATTTCGTATTTGATAGGGGCGTTGGCTGCGTTTGTGCTGTTATTGGTTGCCATGACAGAAAACAGCCGGATGCCGGTTGACGACCCCAAGACCCACCTGGAGCTAACGATGATCCATGAGGTTATGATTTTAGATAACAGTGGTTTCGATTTGGGCATAATTATGTATGCAACACCCTTGAAGTTTGTAATGTACGGAGCACTGATCACCAATTTTTTTATTGGCGGATTACCCTTACAATGGTCCATCCCTGCATTTTTTTTCATACAGTTTGTCTTTGCCCTTGTGGTTGGCTTAATCGAATCGTTTATGGCAAGGTTCAGGATGGGGCATAACCCCCAGTTTATTTTCATTTTAACATCGGTTTCCCTGATGATATTTTTTGGCGTCTTACTTTTATTAGGAAAATTTATTTAACCCCATACCATGAGCGACATTTTACTCATCATATTTGCCATTACCCTGCTCTTCATGAGCATTTCCAACCGAATATTTACCTACTTAAATATTCTTATTTTTCAGGGATTGATTCTTTTTGGGGTCACTTTGCTCACCCTATCGGAGATCAACATCATAAACCTGGTTTTAATCCTGCTGGAAACCATTGTTTTTAAAGCTATTGCTGTTCCGTATTTTTTAAAAACCATTATTAAGCGAAATAAGATTACCCGTGAAGCCGAGCCCTATCTGCCCAATTTCGTTTCGTTAATTATTGTAACCCTGATTATTGTAATAACCATTATGTTGTCGAGCCAGATAAAAGACCCCAACCTGGATAAGACCATATTTGTGGTTTCTCTTTCCAATCTTTTTACGGGATTATACCTTATCGTATCCCGAAAAAAAATTATCACCCATGTGATTGCCTATCTGGTGATAGAAAATGGCGTTTTTATTCTTTCGCTGGCCGTTGGAAACGAAATGCCCATGCTGGTGAATCTGGGTATTATGCTCGATATTTTCGCCAGTGTGCTGATACTGGGAATTTTCTTTAATAAAATCGGGGACGTTCTGAATGATCCCAAAGTATCACAATTACAAAACCTTAAAGACTGATAGAGATGACTGGAATCTTTTTAATCGGGACCATCCTCATTGGCGTATTGCTTTACTTAAACAAAAATACGATTGTCCATTATTCAGTGGTAGGGGTTTACGTATTGTTATTAATGATTTTTGTGAGTTATGAATATCTGCACATCAATGAAACCGAAAACCTTTTTTTCAAACCGGATGCGCTATCGGTATTGCTGTTATTTGCCCTCTGTGTGGTAAGCCTGCCGGCGATTTATCACACGTACAAATATATGGTGATCCATAATGAAACACCCCGACCCAGAGGGCTCTTTTTTGCCGCAATGATATTTTTAATTTCAGCGATTTGCATGGCCTATGTGGCGAATAATATCGCAGTGATGTGGATTTTTGTGGAAATTACCACGCTGAGTGCATCGGTTCTTATCTATCATCACCGCAATATCAGAGCATTGGAAGGGGTTTGGAAATATGTATTTATTTGTGCCATCAGCATCACCTTTATTTACATTGGCATCCTGTTCCTCAGCCTTGCGATGAAAGAAGCCGGCATCGAAACCTTCTCATTTGACGCCCTCATGGCGCATGCACCCCAACTTGATCCTTTCTGGCTGAAACTGGCTTTTCTGTTCATTTTTACCGGTTTTACAGCAAAAATAGGGCTCGTACCTATGTATACTGCCGGTATCGATGCCAAAGACAAGGCCCCGGCACCCGCAGGAGCCTTGCTTTCGAGCATTCTTATGAATATGGGCTTTGTTGGGATTTACAGAGTATACGCCATTATCAGTAAAACTGAAATACAATCCTGGGCCGCTACGGTGATGATCGTTTCGGCGATACTCTCCATCTTCGTAGCCACCGTTTACATGATCAATATCAAGAATATAAAACGCATGTTTGCCTATTCGAGTATTGAACACATGGGCATCGTGGTATTAGGGTTAGCCGTTGGCGGTATAGGAACTTATGCGGCAATCCTGCACGTTATTCTGCATACCTTTGTTAAACCTGCTCTGTTTTTTCAATTCAACCAAGTGTACAGAGTTTATCAAAGCAAAAATATTTATGATACCGGACATTATTTCAAGTACAATAAGGCCGGAGCATTAGTTCTGCTTCTGGGCTTTTTTTCCGCCACAGCCATGCCGCCGTCCGGTTTGTTTATCAGCGAATTTCTTATTTTTCAATCGCTTTTTGAAGCCCGCATGTTCATTCTTCTGGTGGTTGTATTACTCCTTCTTACAATGATTATATGGGGTTTTGGCTCCAATATCTTCAAATTATTGTTCACCCCACCCGCAGCCATCAATGAAAAACAGATTCCCCGTATTAGTCCGTGGGATTCGGTCACGCAATATGCTTTGTTGGCTCTTGCCGTTTTTTTTGCGTACCATCCGCCAGCAACCTTCGTTCAACTCATGCACGAAGCCGTTAAACTTATACATTAACCACTATGCCGTATCTAACACTTAATAATAATCAAACCGTTGCTATAAAAGACATTCCCGTATTGAGTTACAGGGAATTTATGGAGGAAAATATCACATTTTTAAAAGACCATGCTGAACGGCACTGCGTAAATTATTTTGGAGTAAAAACACATCAACAGATAAAAGTATATGGTTGTATCGCAGACGATACCACGCATAAAATTCATTGCAACGCTTCGGTAATCCCTACCCACGAACCCATACCATCATTGACTTTCCACCATCACAATTTTGAAAAATTTGAGCGTGAAATTGCAGAAAATTTTGGTATTCTCTATTCCGACCATCCCTGGCTAAAGCCGACGCGATATGCGCACAACAGAGCAAATCAGCAGCAACAAATAGCCACTTACCCTTTTCATCCGTCCGAAAGTGAAGAATTGCATGAAATAGGTGTGGGTCCCATTCACGCAGGGATCATTGAACCGGGGCATTTCCGGTTTATTTGCAATGGAGAACAAATCCTGCATCTCGAAATTCAATTAGGATACCAGCACCGGGGAATTGAGCAATTGTTTCTGCAAAAAGACACGCTCTTGCAACGGGCTACCCTTGCCGAGAATATTGCCGGTGATACCACGATTGGCCATGCGACTGCTTTTGCTAACCTTTGGGAAAGCCTCTGCGAAGTAAAAACAGACGAATCGTTGAATTTTTCGCGCACTCTGGCATTGGAGCTGGAAAGAATAGCGATACATACGGGTGATCTGGCCGCTATTGCGGGAGATATCGCTTACCAGTTAGGGAATTCGGTGTATGGCAGGTTGCGTACGCCAATCGTAAATTTCTTCCAGGAATGGGGCGGAAATCGCCTCGCAAAAGGCTTAATCAGGCCGGGAAAAATAAATTTTCCTTTCTCAGAAGAATTATCCTTCCGTCTGTTGGCTGTTTTCAACGACTATGAGCGCGATTTTAAAGAAATGTCAAAACAGTTTTTTCAGCTTCCCAGTGTTTTAGCAAGGCTGGAGCGGACCGGAATGGTGAATTATGAACAGGTACTTGACATTGGAACGGTAGGCATGTCGGCCCGTATGAGCGGCCTGGAAAGAGACATCCGTAAATCACATCCTTTTAATCATTATCGCACGCAATTAAAGCACAACCCCATATTAAAACATCATGGCGATGTTTTTTCCAGAACACAAATTCGTCGGGAGGAAATCTATCAATCGATAGCCTATTGCAAGCAATTAATCCAACATATTCCGCA
>RZYD01000280.1 GCA_009930445.1 Bacteroidia bacterium
TCGTTTTCGTTTGGATCAGATTTTTTGGTTACGGTAGAAGATAATAACAAATCGACACATACCCTGACGATGGCAACGAAACCTTCATCCATTGCACGTTGCAGGGTGAATCGAATTAAAAAAGGTCGATTGTATCTTACTGATCCTAAAAAAATTCCTGATCTTTGGTTTGTTGAAGGTGCATATTATTTTTTCCGGGTTAGTGATATCCGCAATACGCCCGATTGTGGAGAATGTTTTTTTCTTTTGGATGAAAAACAGGGCACACATATCCTTCCGGCCGGGTTTTATAAAGGATATCCTATAACGAAAGGAAGTACAATTCAGTGTAAAGTGGTGAAACAATTACCCGACGGTACTTGTACCCTGGAGCCACAACACCCTGTTTATATCCCTGGCCACCGGTATCAGTTTCCGGTTGTATCCCTCGATTTTTTAACGAGTTACAATGGGAAAAAAGAATATGTACTCACGGTAAGTACTGCCTTGGACTCTACCATTCAAGTGCCTGTGGGAGGATGTCCTAAGGAATTTACTGCAATGGTCGATTGCAAAGTGGAACGAATCAAAAAAGGAAAAGTATTTCTGATTGATCCACAGCCTGTACGATAAACTGAAAAGAATAACTTTTTTTTTAGAAATAGTAATCAATGGGGCAGGTTAAAATACTTTTGGTATTTTTGTCGCCTATTTATAAAAATTGCAAGCATGAGTTTTAGAATTATTGTAATGGCTAAGCAGGTTCCTGACACCCGAAATGTCGGAAAAGATGCAATGAAAGCTGATGGCACAGTAAATCGCGCGATTTTACCGGCGATTTATAACCCGGAAGATCTGAATGCGCTCGAATTTGCACTGAAAATTAAAGACCACCTGCCCGATGCCGAGATCATATTGCTGACGATGGGTCCGTCGCGCGCTGCCGAAATTATTCGTGAAGCCTTATACAGGGGCGCAGATAAAGGGATTTTACTTACCGATAGGCGCTTTGCAGGCTCTGATACCCTGGCCACTTCCTATGCCCTGGCCATGGCTATTAAAAAACTTCAACCCTTTGATCTTGTAATTGCCGGACGGCAGGCTATTGATGGAGATACTGCACAGGTGGGTCCGCAAACTGCCGAAAAACTTGGCCTTCCGCAAATTACCTATGCTGAAAATCTGGAAAGCGTTACGTTGGATGAAATTACAATCCGTCGAAGGCTCGAAAGGGGAGTGGAAACAGTAAAATGCCCGCTTCCGGTATTAATTACCGTGAATTCGTCGGCACAGGAATGCAGGCCAAGGAAAGCCAAACGGGTTATGCAGTTTAAACATGCACGGACTGTGACCGAGCTTCAGGAAGAAACCCGCGACTACACTGAGTTGTTTGATCAACGTCCCTATCTTACCATTGAAGAATGGTCGGTGGATGATGTGGAGGCCATGGCCGAAAAACTTGGGCTTAGCGGCTCTCCAACCAAAGTAAAAAAAATCGAAAATGTCGTATTTAAGGCAAAAGAAACAAAAATTATTTCCGACAGTGATACGGATATTGATGAAATGATGCGCGATTTGATCGACAGTCATGTCCTGGGGTAGAAAATTCTGAGTAGTTAAAAATGGAAAATATGCAGAATATATTAGTTTATTGTGAGATAACAGAAGAGGGCAGTATTGCTGAAGTAAGCCTTGAACTGCTCTCCAAAGGCCGAAAGTTGGCAGAAAAACAATCGAAAGAACTTGACGCACTGATTATTGGAACAAAAGTAGAAAATGTAAAGGAGGTTTGCGCTAAATATGGTGTAGCTACTGTATATATGGCCAGTCATCCTGGTTTGTTTCCCTATACCACGTTGCCACATGCGGCAATCATGATCTATGTTTGTAAGCTAACCAATCCACAAATTGCATTGGTGGGTGCCTCTCCGGTAGGCCGTGACCTCGCACCGCGCGTGGCTTCTGCCTTGCGATGTGGCCTGACTGCCGATTGTACGAGCCTGGTTTACGGTGATCATTATGATAAAAAAACAGAGACACAATACGAAAATCTGTTATATCAAATCCGACCTGCCTTTGGTGGGAATATCATTGCAACCATTATTAATCCCGATACGCGTCCTCAAATGGCAACGGTCAGGGAAGGTGTTATGAAAAATGAACAGGCAGAGAAGCCCTCCAATCCTAAGGTCATTTCTCTTGATGTGATGACCATCGTCGATCCGACTGATTTTGCCCTCCAGATTATTGAAAGGCACATCGAACCGCCAAAAGTAGATATTAAAAAATCGAATGTTATTATCGCCGGAGGTTACGGCGTTGGTTCAAAGGAAGCATTTAATCAGCTTTTTGAACTTGCAGGGTTGCTCGGTGGTGAGGTCGCCGCTTCGCGTGCTGCTGTGGACGCAGGATTTGTTGATTCTGATCGGCAGGTTGGCCAAACTGGGGTTACGGTTCGTCCGAAATTATACATCGGATTTGGCATCAGTGGCGCTGTTCAGCATAGAGCCGGTATGGATCAAAGTGCTAAGATCATTTCCGTTAATCCGGATCCAAATGCTCCATTGCACCAAATCGCTGATTATAGTATCGTTGCCAAAGCCGGGGATGTGATTCCAAAGATGATCCGATTTTTTAAGGCCAATTCCAAATAAGTTTATCCACGAAAATAGAATTAAAATGAATTTTTTTACCGATAACAAAGACCTCCTTTTTCATCTCCACCATCCGTTGATGGAAAAAATTGTACAACTGAAAGAGGACAATTTTAAGGAAAAAGATAGTTATCCGCACGCGCCCCTCGATTTTGAAGATGCAATGGATTCGTACGAAAAGGTGTTGGAAATAATCGGTGAGATTGCCGCTGATACGATTGACCCCAATGCTGAATCGGTGGATGCTGAAGGCCCGGTACTCGAAAATAATAGAGTTGTATATGCCCGTGGAACCCGCGAAAACCACGAAAAACTTACTGAAGCCGGTGTGGTTGGTTTAAGTTTGCCCCGGAAATATAACGGGTTGAATTTTTCTATTGTTCCTTATGTGATGTCGGCTGAAATTGTCTCCCGCGCCGATGCCGGGTTTGCAAATATTTGGGGGCTGCAGGACTGTGCTGAGACTTTGCATGAATTTGCCGACGAAAAATTAAAAGAAAAATACCTTCCAAGGTTTAACGATGGTGCTACCGCCGCCATGGATCTTACTGAACCCGATGCCGGCTCTGATCTTCAGGCTGTTCAACTTAAAGCCATTTATTCAGAAGAGAAAGGAACCTGGTTGCTGAATGGCGTAAAACGTTTTATTACCAATGGGGATGCCGATATCTCTCTGGTGCTGGCGCGTTCAGAAGAAGGCACCGCTGACGCACGCGGGCTTTCTCTGTTTGTTTATGATAAAAAAGCAGGTGCAGTCACCGTACGTCGTATTGAAAATAAACTTGGGATAAAAGGCAGCCCGACCTGTGAACTCGTATTTAAAGAGGCTCCTGCCGAATTGGTGGGTGATCGAAAAATGGGGCTGATCAAATACGTAATGGCATTAATGAACTCGGCTCGTCTGGGTGTTGGCGCACAATCGGTAGGCATTGCAGAGGCTGCTTACCGCGAAGCCCTTGCGTATGCCAGGGAACGCGAACAGTTTGGAAAAGCGATTATTCAGTATCCTGCTGTTTTTGAAATGATTACCATGATGAAAGTAAAAACGAATGCGGCGCGCTCGTTA
>RZYD01000281.1 GCA_009930445.1 Bacteroidia bacterium
AAAAAAACATGAAGAAATTATTCCTCTCGCTGATTCTGGCCATAAGCATGACGGCGTATGCCGGGTTCAATGAATTTTTCCTTCCCAATACCCTGCGTCTTGATTATATCCATGCGGGCACCGCCACTACGCACGAATATTTTTTCGAAGGGTTCCGGATTGAGCCCCATTGGGGAGGCACAACGACTAATTGTATTGATACCCTACGCTATGGCAACTATTTCTTTGAAGTTTACGATAGTGCCTCTGGCGCTATGATCTACTCCCGGGGATACAGCTCGCTTTTCGGCGAATGGCAAACTACGGTCGAGTCCAAAACGTTGTCGCGCAGCTTTTATGAATCGGTTATTATGCCACTTCCGCGAAGAGCAGCAAACATCATACTCTACGCCCGCGATAAAAAAGGAGTTTTTAATCCAAAGTACCAGGTGACATACCAACCCGATGATTACTTCGTTTCCACCGAGCAACGGATGCCATGCCCTGCCTTCGATGTACATATTGGCAACAGCCACACCGAAAAGGCCGTCGATATTGTAATTCTTCCGGAAGGATACACTGAAAAAGAAATGGGTAAGTTTATCACAGATTGTGACCGTTTTGCCCATGCACTTTTCAATTTTGAACCCTACAAATCACGCACGAATGATTTTAACATCCGTGGAATTCTAGCCCCCTCACCAGAGGCCGGCGCCGACATCCCGGCCGACAATATTTACGTCAGAACGCTAATGGATGCCTCATTCTATACCTTCGATTCAGAACGCTACTGTATGACCAACAACCACTATGCTGTGCGCGATCTGGCCTCCAATGCGCCCTATGACCAAATTTACATCTTGGTAAACACAACCAAATACGGGGGTGGGGCGATCTATAATTTTTACTCCGTTAGCGTTACCGGCAGCCTGGCCTCCGATAAAATATTTATCCATGAATTCGGGCACGCCTTTGCCGGACTGGCCGATGAATATTACGACTCATCGACCAGTTACAATGATTTTTATCCACTCGAGACAGAACCCTGGGAACCCAACATTACAACATTAGTAGATTTCGATAAGAAATGGAAACACTTGATGGATCGATCTACCCCGATTCCAACACCCGCTACAAAGGCGTACGAAAATACGTTGGGCGTATTTGAAGGCGGAGGATACTCTGCAAAGGGCATTTACCGGCCGGTACAGGACTGCCTGATGAACACCTTTAAGGGCGATATATTTTGTCCGGCCTGCACAGAGGCTATCCATAAAATGATTGATTTCTACACACAATAGGCAAAATCCACCTTTTTTTTGGTGGTTAGAGCAAAAGATACTCTTTTTTTGTATCTTCATGGCAATAAAAATAACTTCCGGGAAAAACCCACTGAACAATCTTTGTGCTTTTGCCGGTTCTTATTACCTTTGCGCCAGAAAAAACCCATGTAAACCCTTTAAATTAGTCCACTTTTATGGCAATAACAAAGCTCGAAATGATGTTCGAAAGGCTTATCAGCCTTCCCAAAAAAAGACTTATCGGAGCCTATGCCTGTGACGCACACTCCATTTGCGCTATTCATGCCGCAGTTGAAAAAGGCATTGTCGACGGCATCTTAGTCGGTGATAAAGAAGCCATCCTGAATATTTGTAAGGAAGAAGGTATCGATCCTTCGGAATTTACTATTATACACGAATCCAACGATATTAAAGCGGCCGCCAAAGCAGTAGAACTTATCAATAAAGGAGAAGGCGATATTCTGATGAAGGGATTGGTCAGTACGGATAAATATATGCGTGCCATACTGAATAAAGAAACAGGGCTCATGCCACCCAAAGCCGTGTTAAGCCACGTAACTGTGATTGAAAACCCTAACTACAACAAACTGCTGATTGTTGGTGATGTGGCCATTATTCCGGCACCCGATCTGAATCAAAAAACAGCAATTATCAATTATCTGATTAATACGGCACATGCACTGGAAATTGCACTGCCTAAAGTAGCCGTCATCGCTGCAACAGAACAAGTAACACCTTCCATGCAAGCCTGTATCGATGCCACCATACTTTCAAAAATGGCCGAACGTAACCAAATCAAAAACGCCCTTGTGGATGGCCCGCTGGCACTGGATGTGGCCATTGATCCGGAAAGTGCCAGAATTAAAAAACTTACGGGTAAAGTAGCCGGAGACGCCGACTGCCTCCTGTTTCCCAATATTGAAGCCGGAAATGTGTTTTATAAAACTAACACCAAACTCGCCGGAGCAGAACTTGGCGCCATGGTGGTGGGGGCAAAAGTACCCTGCGTCCTCTCATCACGTGGTGATTCAACACTTACTAAACTTTATTCTATCGCATTGGCAGCCATGAATGCATAACTTATGAAAACCCTTTCACAACCCATAACCTCACTCAACGAACTGGCCGATTATGTAATCAACAGCGGCGAAAAAAAATCTATTGCAGTTGCTGTTGCCGAAGATCCCAACACAATAGGAGCCATTGCAAAAGCTGTAACCCATGGCTTTGCAGAGGCAATTATGATTGGGAATAAAAAAGAAATTATTACCCGTTGCCACGAATTAAATATTAATCCGGATATTTTTCAACTCATAGATGCACCCGACCCTCACGACGCCATCTATCTGGCGGTCAGCAAAGTAAAAAATGAAGAGGCCGATATCTTGATGAAAGGACTGGTGGGAACGGATAAATTTCTTCGGGCTGTGCTTCATAAAGAAAAAGGGCTAATGAAACCCAATGCAGTAATGAGCTATGTATGTGCCCTGCAATTGCCCAAATACCCTAAACTCCTGTTCGTTACCGATACTGCCGTTCTCCCCTTTCCCGGACTTAAAGAAAAAACGGCGATGCTGACCTATGCCGTGGACATGGCCCACGCATTTGGCATTCAAAAGCCAAAAGTAGCGCTCATCGGTGCATCGGAAAAAGTTAGTGAAGGTTTTCCAAACACGATCGATTATGCAATGCTGACGAAAATGGCCGACCGTGGACAAATCAAAAACTGCGTTGTCGACGGACCACTTGATATTTTTCTGGCGTGTGATAAAGAAAGCATAGCAATAAAAGGGGTCCCCACACCCATTAACGGGGAGGCTGACGTGTTGCTATTCCCTACACTGGAGGCCTGCAACAGCTTTTATAAAGGGCTTATGCTTTTTGCCGGAGGTGAATTGGCCGGATTGATTCAAGGCACGCAAAAACCTGTAGTTGTTATGTCGAGAAGTGAAAGCGAAGCCTCAAAATATTATTGCATTGCATTAGCCTGCCTGATGGCAGAAAAAAAATAATAAATCAATAACAGGAAACTTGCATAGTTGCGGATAACCATATACACCCTTTGGATTTGCAAACCTATCGTTCCGTTTGTACATAACTAAAAATTACTACGAATGAAAGTATTGGCCATCAACCCGGGATCTACTTCCACAAAAATTGCGGTTTACGAAAATGAAAATGAAATTTTCATAAAAACCTTACGACATACTTCGGAAGAATTAAAAGGGTTCGAAAAAATCACAGATGAGTTTTCCTTCCGGAAAGAAATAATTTTAAAGGAGCTTAAAGAAGCCGGCATTGAACTGTGTGAAATTAACGCAGTGGTAGGTCGCGGAGGATTAGTAAAACCCATTCCCAGTGGGATATACGAGGTGAATGAAAAAATGAAAGCCGA
>RZYD01000282.1 GCA_009930445.1 Bacteroidia bacterium
CAAATCACAGAGATCAACAATGAACTGATCATGGTGGGAGATGTATCGGCCATTCTCATCCATCATCTGCCGGTATGGGCAGAATTAATGAGGGTTCCGGATCAGGAGACCGCACTGATGGATGAATGGGAGTCGAAAATAGAAAAAATGGCGCGTACTACCATTCATAATAATGTAGTCAGCCTTTCCGGTGTTCCGTCATGGATGCTATTACTTTTACACCGCATTCTGGAAATAACAGGAAAATCTACCATCAGGGAAGTCTGGCCTGACCTCAGCGTGTTCTTTCACGGTGGCGTCAACTTTTGCCCCTATGAACAACAATTCCGTTCGATTATCCCCGGTGAGATGACCTATATGGAAACCTATAACGCCAGCGAAGGCTTTTTTGGCATTCAGGATCAAAAAGAGAGTAAAGCGCTTTTACTGATGCTCGATTATGGTATTTTTTATGAATTTATTCCCTTGGAAGAGATGGAAAAATCATGCCCGCGGGCATATCCGATCTGGGAAGTGGAAACAGACAAGGTATATGCTATGGTAATCACTACCAACGCAGGATTATGGCGCTATTTAATCGGTGATACCGTAAAGTTTACCTCGCTGTCACCCTACCGGATAAAAATTGCAGGAAGAACAAAACATTTTATTAATTCAGTGGGGGAAGAATTAATGGTAGAGAACGCCGATACTGCTTTGCTCAGGGCCAGTAAAAAAACCGGTGCAGAAATCCTGGAATATACCGCTGCACCCATCTTTTTTGAGAACAAAAAAAATGGAGCGCATGAATGGATCATCGAATTTTCAAAAGAACCACTGCATTTTGATGAATTTCCATCCGTATTGGATCGTGAACTCAAGGCGGTAAACTCCGATTACGAAGCCAAACGCTACCAGGATATGGTCTTGCGTATGCCTTTAGTTCACAGGGCACCCAAAGGCACTTTTTACAATTACCTGAAGCAGCGAAATAAACTGGGAGGCCAAAACAAAATACCAAGGTTGAGCAATGACAGAGCGATTGTAGACGAATTACTCAAAATGATACAGCAAGGATAATTCTGGATTCCCGATGTCTTATCAAACAAATTTTCTAATTTAGTAAAAAAAAATTTATGCATGTAGCAGTTGCCGGAAACATTGGCTCGGGTAAAACCACGTTAACAGAATTACTTTCAAAGCATTTCGGATGGGAGTCAAACTTTGAAGATGTAGATACGAATCCTTATCTGGAGAGTTTCTATGAAGATATGCAACGCTGGTCATTCAATTTGCAGGTATATTTTCTCAACAGCAGGTTCCGTCAGATTATTGCAATCCGCGAAAGCGGAAAGTCGGTTATTCAGGATCGCACCATCTATGAAGACGCACAAATTTTTGCACCCAACCTACATGCAATGAACCTTATGACTTCGCGTGATTTTAACAATTATAAATCCCTGTTCAACCTGATGAGTTCGTTTATTCAACCTCCTGACCTGCTGATTTATCTTCGGGCCAGCGTACCCACACTGGTCAGGCAGATACAGCTCCGCGGCAGGGAATATGAAGAATCCATCCGGCTCGATTATCTGAAAAGCCTTAACGCACGATATGAAGAATGGATTGCAACCTATAACCAGGGAAAATTATTGATTATTGATGTAGACCATATTGATTTCGCCAACCGTCCGGAAGACCTGGGGACGATCATCGATAAGATAAACGCGGAATTACACGGCCTGTTTTAAAGTTACACCATGAATATTTTGGGCATTATTCCTGCACGTTATGCATCGACTCGTTTTCCGGGTAAACCCTTGGTAATTATTAACGGAACAAGCATGATTATGCGTGTTTATGAACAGGCAAAAAAATGCGTTGACTTGCAAAAAATTATTGTGGCTACTGACGACCAGCGCATCTGCGCCCATGTTATTAACCATGGAGGAGAGGCAGTAATGACCAGTGAAACCCATCGCAGTGGCACAGAAAGGTGCAGGGAAGTTTTAAAAAAAATACCCGGATCCAACGACTGGCAGGCAGTAATCAACATTCAGGGGGATGAACCCTTTATTAACCCGGAACAAATTGCCCAAATCGCTGCGCTTTTACGTTCATCAACACATATTGGCATTGCCACGCTTATAAAAAAAATTTCCGATCCGGAGGAACCTTTTGACCCAAACACCGTAAAGGTAGTGACTGATGCTTCAGGCCGCGCACTCTATTTTAGCCGTTCTGCCATTCCTTACCTGCGTGAACAATCTGAAGGAGAGAACACGCGATACAAACACATTGGCATTTATGGTTACCGGAGCAAGGTTTTGAATGAAATTGCCAATTTACCCGTTGCACCGCCGGAAAAATCAGAAAAACTAGAGCAACTCCGTTGGCTGTACCATGGGTACACTGTGTATACAGCCATCACTGAATTTGATTCCAAAGGCATTGACACACCGAATGATTTATCAAAACTTATAAACATCGGTTGATTAGAACATTCAGGGGTTGTATTTTTGTAATTCTGTGTGATTTATAAGAAAGAAAAAACAAATGAATATACCCATTTACATAAAAGATCTCCTCTACTCACACGATTGCGTTATTATTCCCAATTTGGGTGGCCTGTTGCTGAATTACAAGTCAGCAACAATACATCCGGTTACCAACAGTTTCGAACCACCAGCAAAAACCATTGCCTTTAACAGCAACTTAAAAATAAACGACGGTCTCTTAGCCAATTATATTTCCCGCAAGGCAAAACTCAATTACGGCGAAGCGCTGCAGGAAATTAACGAATGGGTAAGGCAAACCCGAGAAAAACTGGAGCACAGGCAAATCATTACGCTGGAAAGCATCGGTAGCTTTTCGCTTGACGGGGAAGGCAACCTTCAGTTTTCACCCGACGAAGCGGTAAATTACTATAGTAACTCCTTTGGATTGGGAACCTTCACCTCTCCATCAATCCTGCGCAAACAACCTATTCAGCCAGCGCCAGAAAAGGCCAAAGCCCTGAACCTTCCCGCGCGCGCCGGACAATTCAGACGAATTGCAGCGATTTTGATTCCTGCTGCATTGCTGGCCGGAACCGTTTTTCTTAGTTTCTATACAGCTGATAACCTCGATGATAAGATTAGTTACAGTGGTATTTTGGTATCCTGTAACAGAAACCCAAACCCTGCAGTCACACCAGAAGAAAACACAACAGTTTTTACAGCAGCCGATACCACAAATACGGAGGAGGCTGAAGAACCCGGGCTTGTTCCCCCTCCACCGCCAACAAACCAGCCCCCGGTCATACACCACGCTATTCCATCCCGCGATTTTATATCCCGTTTTAAAGCCCCTGAAACACCCGAAAAAAGAAATTATATCATCGTAGGCTCATATAATTCACTGGAAGCTGCCGAAAAAAAAGTGGAGCAACTGCGGGCTCAATACTATGATGACGCTTACATTGTTAACATTAGCAGTAAAAACACCTACCGGGTGAGTGCTGTTTCCTATTTTGGCTTTGACAAAGCAAAAATGCAACTCCGGTTAATCAAAGAACAGCTCAATACGGAAGCCTGGATTCTTCAGATGTAATGATTTTTTTATCTTTGTCGCCCGATTCTAAACTTCCTATTCGTAGCGTGTGAAGAAAAAAAATCAACAATTCAGGGAAAATCTAACATTTCCCTTCCTTTTTC
>RZYD01000283.1 GCA_009930445.1 Bacteroidia bacterium
CCCCTTTTTGCCAGCCCGCCGCTAATTGGCAGGTTCGGCGAATAAATCAAGCTTCAGTTGTGCCACCGAAGCCTTTAAAGCCTTAATCCTTTTTTTATCTGCGGCAGATATTTTCAACTCTATTTCAAATATTTCCGCTAATTCAGGATGTTTTTCTATCAAAGCTTTTTTCTTCTCTTCGTGTTCCTTTTCGGCTTGAAGCTTCTCGATGGTTGCATCCCTCATTTCCTTGTAATGCCCAAGGATAATTTTGTCGATGGTGGAAAATACCCACACTTCAAAATCAGAGTCCAACCATGCGGCAAATTTTAAGGCTAAAACACGGTGCATCCATGTACCAGATTTTTGTCTGGAGATGATTAAGTCTTGCTCATTTTCGATGCCTAATAAACCGCAATTCTGCGGTTTTAAACATGCCTCAATGAAGCGTTTTGTGTCATCAATTCTTGTAAATTGAAATACATCTTTCCCAAATATTTTAGCCATTTGGGTAGCATTTACCATTACGTTTTCATTTCCGCCTGGTAGAAAGTCAACTTCGGTTTCGTTGTAAATAAAATGTACTACTTCCATGTTTTGGGGGTTATTAAAATGGCATATATGACTGTACTTCTAATCTGGTTTGCTTCGCATTTACGGATTGAACATCTTCCAGAATTTCTTCTGCAGTGGCGACCTTTTGATCCAGTGCCCAAACCCATTTCCTACTCTCTCCTACTCTTACCTGAAATTTTTCATATCCTAGCTGGGTTAAAGCTTCTCCTGTGCGCTTCTGGCTTAATCTTAAGCCAGAGTTTTCCTGTAGTGCTGAAAGAATTTCTCCGGTCTGCAACTTGAATAATGCTGCATCTCTGTGTGACGGTTTCTGATAAAGTTTAAGAATAAACTGCTCTTCCAGGCTTGATACCATAAATTCCTGGTTGCGCTCGTTGAGCTCCTCTACTTCTTCCTGTGTAAACCAATAGTTAAATCCCGCCATGTATTTGTTGTAGGCTTGCGCCCATACTTTATCCATGTCCAGTGCTTTTGCTGCATTAATATCAATATTTAGGGCTTCAAATGGTAAAAATCGTCTGGATCCTGAAGGATCTGTAAGAAAATCATTGCCGTTAATACTGGCCATAAATGAGGCACTGTGAGGATATTCCTGTATGTATACATCATACGGTCGTCGGTATTTCACTGCAGGTGTGGTGATCAAGTTTTTTAATTCGTTTTCATCTTTTTTGTTGAGTTGTCGCAGTTGATCATCAATATTTATAAAGAGGAATTCTGATATGTATGTAAGGCTGTCTTTGTTGGTTGGATCAATCTTTCCGGTAAACAGGTATAATTTTAATGCTTTGGGGCAAAGATTGTCCAGCCAGGTCGTTTTAAATTTACCTTGCTCGCCTGTGATCACAAGGCAGGTATGGTTTTGGCAGCCTATATCCTGCATTGCATTTGCCACTACTGCAACTAACCATTTTTCCAAATATTCACGCCATTTTTCGGCATTTCTTACAGTAACAGTTTCGCTCAGCTCGCTGATATAGTCTGTTTCTTCATCCCAATCATCAAGATCACGGAAATATTGTTGTATTGGATTAACACGCTCAGAAAAACTGGATGCCAGGATCTCATTAAGGTTGGTTGTACTGGTATTAATATCTACAACGGTATAAAGTTCGCGTTTCAACGAATTAAGAAAATACTTATCTATTGGTCGAAAATCATTTGGATCCCCAAGTACTCTGTATTCAGGTTTACACTTTATGGAATTATACCGGAAATCATATTTTGTTTCCAGGTACATTTCGATCAGTGTGTTTTTGCTTGGTTGTGTGATATCTGGCGATTGTTTTATATCTTCTTTCATCTGAACGATAGTGGTATTATGATGGTTTTGTTTTGAAGACTCTCACGGATCCAGGATAACTCACTTTCTATATCCCGAATCACATTTGCTCCTATTCGCTGATAATAGATATCCAGATCAGAAATTCCATGGACTAGACAAACACCTTCCAGGTACTCCTTTAGCTTTGTGAGTTCTTGTATTTTATTTTGTTGATAGTATCGGATGGTATTCAACTGTTCAATGTGATCAATAGTATTGTTAAGTATCTTTATTTCTATTTCAATGGCTTGCCTGATATTTTCATTTCGTGCCACATCCAAATACTTCTCTTTACGCTGAATTTGCCTTACAAGGTCAGATTTTATAGCTTTTGTTTCCATTAGTTAGAGAATATATGGTCCACGAATTTTCTAATATTGGGATCTGTAAAAATCAGATTCTCTGTTTGTTTAACAGCATAAGAAATTGAGCTATGATTTTTATAGTTGAATTGAATTGCAAGCTGTAGATCTGATTTCCCTGTGATTTTTTTCAAAACATATACAGCAACCAATCTGGGTTCTGCATTGGATCTTTTCCGATTGTCTGGTTTATAGATACTTTGAGCATCTATACCAAAATAATTAGCCACTTCTGAAATATACTTATCTTCATCAACCAGGCTACCCTGCAGTTCAGCAATTTTTCGTAATGCAGCAGATTTTTTTTGTCGATTTAATGAATTATCAGGATCCTTTATGATAAGCCTGTTTACCTGGCTTAGATAGTATTGATATGCTTCAAGTTCAATTTGTTTATCATTATAGGTTCTCATATGGCAAGAATTTTGTGAGTCAAATAAAAGTTTAATTCTGTATAATAGAATTATAATCCTTATCAGGTAAAAATTGACCTGATTTAACCTCTCGCTGCAGTTCACGGGTATCTATTGTTCGAAATACTGTGCCTTCGGACGTAAAGTACATGTCGGCTATTGCCTTCACGATCTCACCAGATCGGTACCCTAAAAAGTACTCATTCTGAAATAGATACGAAAACCACTCTTTGCGTTTTTCGTTTGTGACTGCAAGTGTCGCCCTTCTTTTTTCCGGGTTTCCTTTTGCTGATTTTACTTGCTTATTCATCTTGTTTGTTTTATCTTTAATAATGCAAAGTAATGTTATAATTTACAATAATGCAAGTATATGATGACTATAGGGCACCATTAAGAAACCTTAAAATTAAATAATATGCTGATAAACAAGAACATACACGTAGGAAATAAAATTCATTTTTTTCTTGAACAAAAGGGATATAAACCTTCACACTTAGCAACTATATGTAATTTCGCCAAACAGAATGCCTATTCTCTTATTAATAAGCCTGACGTTAGCTCAAAACATATTATTTCTATATGCAATTATCTAGAAATCACTCCAAACGAGCTTTTTGAAGTAAAGGATACTGCTACTAATGTAAATAAGATGGCCGCTGAGCTTATGGAAAGCTATAAAAATCAAATTACCTTCTTAAAAGAGAATAACGAGCAATTAAAGAAAAACAATAAGCTTTTGGAGGATAAGGTAAAAGAGATATCAAAGACAAGTGGGAAGACGTGTTAAGGGTGGTGCACAGAAAACATAAATCAGTGAAACTGTTACTAATCGCCTCTCCTTCCCTGTTCTGGTTTACTAGTGGTTTTCTGTGATGGGTTAACAGGTCTGTGTATTAATAGATAACAGGTAAAGCATGAGTTTGGTAAACTAAATTAGACTTTTTATCATATAGCGTATTACTTTTAGTCATATAAATGTTTACTTATTATTAATTATCGGACAAAT
>RZYD01000284.1 GCA_009930445.1 Bacteroidia bacterium
TATGGATGAGGCCCAATTGAACCACCTAAAAGCTTACGGCTTAATCTATTGGACTATTGAGCAACAGGTAGAAGTTTACTGGTTACTCAATTATCGTGGAGGAAGTTTTATGATGAAACACCATGAAGCCATTGAAAAAGAATGCATGATCCGCAATGTAAGTTATCATGTAATTGCGGATGCCCGAAGCACTGCAATTTTGTCAGAAATTGCAGATCCGGGCGTAAATATGGATGCCATTCTTTTGCATAAAGCCCCTAAAATCGCGGTGTATTCACCAAAAAACAAACAGCCATGGGACGATGCGGTCACGCTGGCACTTACGTATGCAGAAATCCCCTATGATGTAATCTATGATGAAGAAGTGATTGACGGCGTACTCCCACTCTACGACTGGCTTCACCTTCACCATGAAGATTTTACGGGTCAATACGGAAAATTCTGGAGAGCCTATAAGGATGTCGCCTGGTATCAGGAAAACCAACGGGAAGCGGAGGAGACGGCCCGAAGGCTGGGATTTAACAAAGTAAGCCAGTGCAAACTTGCCGTTGTAAAAAAAATGCGTGATTTTGTCCTCGGGGGTGGATATCTATTTGCCATGTGTTCGGCTCCGGATAGTTTCGACGTTGCTCTTGCCGCCGACGGAGTGGATATCTGTGATGTAATGTTTGATGGCGATCCCATAGAACCAGGCGCACAGGAAAAACTGAATTATGATAATTGCCTGGCCTTTACCAATTTCACACTCTCCACAAATCCATACGAATACGAAATTTCAAGCATTGATATGACCGAAAAGAGAAGTGTACCCAAATCTGTCGATTTATTTACATTGTTCGAATTCAGCGCAAAATGGGATCCTGTTCCCACCATGCTATGTCAAAACCATGAAATGATCATCAAAGGATTCATGGGACAAACCACTTCTTTCAATAAAGACAACATGAAGCCAGAGGTATTAATTATGGGCGAGACCAAACTGGCCAATGAGGCACGTTATATCCACGGAGATTATGGAAAGGGAACCTGGACCTATCTGTCAGGCCATGATCCGGAAGATTATCAACATCGGGTCAGCGACCCGCCCACCGATCTGAACCTCCATCCCAACTCCGCCGGTTACCGGCTAATCCTTAACAATGTGCTATTCCCGGCTGCAAAAAAACAAAAACAGAAAACCTAAACGGTGATTCGATGGTATTCCCGAAAGGTGAAAGAAACCGGATGTTTTACATCCTGCGGATGAAATACCGAGGAGACCAATCGCCATTCCTTGTCGCTTACTTCCGGAAAAAATGTATCTGCCTCCGGAGAATCCTCCACATGCGTATAATATAATTTTTGTGCAACCGGAAAAAACTGCCGGTATACCGAGGCTCCCCCAATGATAAAATTTTCACGATCACTGCTGGCCTCCTGTATAGCCTCCTCAAGGGTGCTAACAACGACACAGCCGGAAAAATCATCCTCCGTACGATCGGTAATTACGATATTCCGGCGATCGGGCAACGCCCCTTTGGGCAAGGACAAAAAAGTATTACACCCCATAATCACCGTATGACCTGTCGTTTTGGTTTTAAAAAACTTCATATCATCGGGTAACATCCACAGTAACCGATTCCGGAACCCAATGGCGCGGTTCTCACCCACCGCAACAATAATTGAAATTGGTTTTATAGTCATTCGATCCAATATTTTTTTATCAAACGGCAATATCGCCCTTTATATGGGGATGTGCCTGATAATTAATCAATTCAAAATCGTTATAGGTAAAATCAAAAAGGGATTTAACAGTTGGATTTAAGTGCATAACCGGTAAAGGAAAAGGCGCACGGGTAAGCTGAAGTTTGCACTGGTCGATATGGTTATTATAAATATGGGCATCACCGAGCGTATGGATAAACGCACCGGGCTGATACCCGGTAACCCGGGCAATCATCAGTGTCAGCAGTGCATAGGAAGCAATATTAAAGGGTACACCGAGAAAAATATCACAGGAGCGTTGATAGAGTTGACAGGAGAGTTTGCCTCCGGCCACGTAAAACTGAAACAGGACATGGCATGGCGGAAGGGCCATTTCATCAAGCTGGGCCACATTCCATGCGCAAACTAAATGCCGGCGGGAATCAGGATTTGTTTTCAGGGAATGAAGAAGTGCGCTTATCTGATCGATACTTCCGCCGGAATAGGTGGGCCAGCTGCGCCACTGATATCCATAAACCGGCCCCAGGTTGCCCTCCGAATCGGCCCATTCATCCCATATTGTCACTTTGTTATCGTGTAAATAGCCCAGATTGGTATCCCCTTTCAAAAACCACAATAACTCATGAATAATCGAGCGCAAATGCAATTTTTTTGTAGTAAGAACAGGAAAGCCCTGCTGCAAATCAAAGCGCATCTGATAACCAAAAACACTGCGTGTTCCTGTGCCGGTGCGGTCATTTTTTTCTACACCATGTAACAACACATGGTTGAGCAATTCAAGGTATTGTTTCATACTTCCGGTATTTTGAGCGTGTCTATGGAAAAGCCATGAAAGACGGTTACTTAACCCATTAACATTCCGATTAATGTAGCAGAAATCAGTGCAGAAATGGCACCCGCAAGCAACGCGCGCATCCCCAGACTGGAGAGATGAATCCGCTGGTTTGGTGCAAGCGCACCAATTCCACCGATCTGGATACCTACTGAACTAAAGTTCGCAAAGCCACACAAAAGGTAAGTAGCCATAATAATGGATTTGGGTTGTAATAACCCATTTTTAATCATTGCAGCCAAACTACCATACCCAACAAATTCATTAAGGATTGTTTTTTCGCCGAGGAGCTGACCAAGGTAGGCCATATCCGCAGCAGGTACACCCATCAGCCACATTAAAGGGGAAAGGGCATACCCCAAGATAAACTGTAATGAAAACTGTGAATAGGTAGTATGCAATGCGATCCATTGATTTAAATCGGTCCAATGGCCAATTTTTCCCAGCACAATATTAATAAAGGCAATAGCCGCAATGTAAGTCAGCAGCATAGCGGCAATATTCACGGCAAGTTTCATCCCGTCAGTAGTTCCATTGGAAAATGCATCCAACGGGTTGGCACCAATTTTCTCTGTATTAATACTGGCAACCTTGTCGATACGTTCGGTCTGCGGTACAATAATTTTAGCAGCTACAACAGCTCCGGGTGCTGCCATCACCGATGCAGCGAGAAGGTGCTTGGCAAAAATCATCTGTGCGACAGGGTCGGTACCACCCAAAAACCCAATATAGGCCGCCAGCACACCCCCGGCCATGGTAGCCATTCCCCCCACCATTACCAGAAAGAGTTCCGACTTGTTTAGCTTTTCCAAATAGGCTTTAATTAATAAAGGAGATTCGGTTTGGCCCAAAAAAATATTACCGGCCAACGACAAGCTTTCTGGTCCTGAAAGTTTCATAATCCGAAGCATAACCCAGGCTAATCCACGAACAACCCCCTGAATAATCCCCCAATAGAAAAGCAGACTTGAAATGGCAGAAAAGAAAATAACCGTTGGTAATATTTTAAAAGCAAAAATATAACCCAACGATTCATTGTTGATGAGGCCACCCAGCAAAAATTCTGCTCCGGCTTCGGCCGATTGCAGAACATACACAAATAACTTTCCA
>RZYD01000285.1 GCA_009930445.1 Bacteroidia bacterium
GTCATGAACGCTTCTGATTGTTTGAAGATGATTTTATACATGTTTGGAAGGTACGAGGAGTAAAACCGAACAGAGTCCTCTACAAGAAGAATCGTTTGTACGCCCACCTTATTCACGTCATGCTCAAGGTTCATCTTGTCTTCGATTAATTTGATGATGGCAAGAAGAAGATCTGAGTTTCCTAACCATGAGAAGACATAATCGATCAGACTCAGGTCTTTCTGGTTTAGTTTCATGATTACTTCACGACTGAAAGGGGTCAAGACAACCATGGGTTTTTCCGGGTACTTCCGCTTGATCTTTTCTGCCATAACGAAATTGTCCTTTTCACCCGCACTGTACATGGTTATCACCAGATCAATCTGTTCTTCTGCAAGAATTTTAAAGGCCTTGGTTTCTGATGAGGTCTGAATGAATTGCGGCGGGTACCTGAGGTTAAGGGCAACGTATTCATTAAAAATTTGTTCATCAATCCTGCCATCACCTTCCAGCATGAACGAATCGTATTTGCTTGCAATCAGCAAAACATGATAAATTCTTTTTCGCATCAGCGAATGAAAGGCTGTATCGGTGAAGTCGACTTTTTTATTTTTTACAGCTTTGTAATTCAGAAACATAGGCTGGATTTTTATGCATAGGGTTGTCTGTTTCTATTATTGCGTCCGGTAAAATCCGGGATCCAATAATTTTCAAGCAAGATAAAAAAAAGCCACCTCGAATGGAAGTGGCTTCAAATATTTTTTTGACAATTTATTGTATACCAAGTTTTTTCTTTACCAAGGGCATGACATTGTCGGCAGGTTCAGCATAGAGGATAAGGCCTTCGCTGCTGTTGAAGATATAGGTGTAGGCATTTTCTTTCGCTACTTCTTCCACTGCTTTTCGCGCTTTTTCAATCATTGGAGCCGTCAGCTGATTCTCTTTGTTGGTCATTTTTTCCTGAGCACTGTACTGAAAAGCTTCAATACGATTTTGCAGATCAATAATCTCTTTTTCTTTGGTTTCGCGAATAATATCTGACATGGCACCTGAATTTTGCTGGTAATCCATAAGTTTCGTTTCATATTCGCTTTGCATTACCTGAAACTGACTTTGAATGTCTTTGGCGTAGGCTTCATATAATACTTTAACTGTATCCTGTCCTGGCATCATTGCATATAACTCAGCAAAATTAATGTGCCCGAATTTTGCTTTATTTTGTGCCTGTGTGTTAATTCCTGCCGCGAAAACCAGAGCGACAACAATACTAATTTTTAGTACATTTTTCATTTTCTGAATTTATTTATGAGTGGGGCAAATTTAAATAAATTTACCTTCAATCTGCAAATCTTATATTTCTTTAACAATTAGTAGGAATATCCCAGCTGATTCAGTACTTCGTCACTGATGTCATAACGGGCATTTACAAACAGTATCGTTGTACTTCCGGCTTTGTCGAGCACCATCCCATAGTTGTTGGCATTGGATATTTCCTCAATGGCACTGTAAATTTTTTCCTGAATGGGTTTTACAAGTTCCTGACGTTTTTTGAAGAGTTCGCCTTCCTGTCCAAAGTAATGCTTTTGTAATTCTTTCGCCTCTTTTTCCATCTGTATGATCTCTTCTTCTCGTTTACGTTTCATGTCTTCGGGGAGAAGAACGGCATCGGCCTGGTACTTTTTGTATGCATTATCGATTTCGGTGAATTTTTTTTCGATTTCTTTTTGCCATTGTGCTGCCAGGTCATCGATTTGTGCCTGTGCATCGGTGTAGTCAGGGATGTTTTTTAGAATATACTCCGTGTCAACATAGGCAAATTTTTGTGCGTTGGTTATGCCAATTGCACCAAAGGCAAGGGCTAACATAAGAATCATTTTTTTCATCATATTTCCTCCTGATTTTTGTTCACGAACGACGGGAATTCCAAATATCATACCAAATTAATCTAGTCAATAGATCCGTTGATGGAGAAGTGGAACTGTCCTTTATTTGCTGAAGGAATTCCGGGAACATCATCAAAGCCATAGCCCCAGTCAAGGCCCAGAACACCAAACATGGGCAGAAAAATACGTACGCCGATACCTGCCGAGCGGTATAGGGTAAAGGGATCGAAATCCTTAAATTCTAGCCATGAATTACCTGCCTCCAGAAATGCCAGGGCATAAATTGTGGCAGAGGGATTCAGCGAAAGGGGATACCGAAGTTCAATCGTATTTTTATTATAGATCGTTCCCCCCACGTTTTCATTGTAATAATAGAGCGGTGTTAGACTTTCATTTGTATAGCCACGCATTCCGACAATCTGACGGCCATCAAAGTTGCTGTATCCGCTCAATCCATCACCACCCAGGTAATAACGATCGAAAGGCGTCACCCCAATAGTTTTGTTATAGTCACCCAGAAATCCGTATTTCATGCGGGCCATCACTACCAGGTTGCCAGCAAGTTTCTGATAGAATGCTGCTTTAAAATCCCATTTATGGAATTCAATCCATTTGTATTTTTCTACATCCTCCATCGAACTGTAATCTTTTTGCGTAAACATGGAGTAGGGGGGGGTTACTTCCAGACCAATGCTCACTTCTGAACCCCGTCGTGGGTAAATGGGCGCATCGACAGAATTGCGGCTTAAATTAATCCCATAACTAATGCTGTTGTATGCACCATTTCCGTCGCCAAAGGCAAATATTCCGGAGTAATTATTCAGATTGTAGCGCATTAAACTGACGTTCTGATATAAAGTAAAGAAATCGTCAGGCCACTGCAATCTCCGACCCAGCCCAAACGTCAGGCTGTTGATTTTTAGTGCTTTGTAGTCTTCACTGCTTTTGGCCAAGCTGTTCGAAAACAGTGAATGATAATAGGTTATGCTGAATGCATTCGGCCGTTTACCTCCTAGCCAGGGTTCAGTAAAGGAGGCAGAGAAACTTATATATCCCACTCCGTACGACTGTGCCCTTACACTTAATTTTTGCCCGTCGCCGGTGGGAATAGGCCTCCAGGCCTCTTTTTTTAGCATATTTCTTAAGGAGAAATTGTTAAAAGAAACACCGATGGTTCCGATTATCTTTCCATAACCCCATCCTCCCGACAATTCCACCTGATCAGAACTTGTTTCTTCCACCCCATAGCTTATGTCTACTGTGCCGTCGCTTGGATTTGGACTTACATCCGGTGTAATGGTTTCGGCATTAAAGTAGTTTAACTGCGATAATTCACGCGTTGTACGGATGATATTGGTTCTGGAGAACATATCTCCGGGACGAGTCCTGATTTCACGGATAATGACATGATCGTTTGTACGCGTATTCCCGAGAATGGAAACATCATTTATTGTCGCTTGTTTTCCTTCCCGGATTTGCAGTTCCAGGTCAATGCTGTCGTTTTCAACCAGCACCTCAACAGGAGTGACCTGAAAAAAGAGGTAGCCATCGTCCATATAAAGCGATGAAACATCGATTCCGTTGGGATTGAAGCTGAGGTTGGCGTCTAACTCTTTTTGATTGTATACGTCCCCTTTTTTGATTTTGAGGATGGAAGTCAATGTTTCCGTATCATATTTCGTGTTGCCGACCCAGGTTATATCTCTGAAATAGTACTTTTTCCCTTCCTCTACATCGATATTCAGAAGAATGGAATTATCGTTGTAAGGAATGAT
>RZYD01000286.1 GCA_009930445.1 Bacteroidia bacterium
GGGATATTCCTGATTAAAGAAAATCAATATCGATTGGAGTTCATTAAAAACATGCACCGGAACCATTAAAAAGTCGGTGGAAGGGGCGAGCACTTCTGCTGCATTTTTTACAATTTGTTTTTTTATCAGTTTGGGTTGATATTTTTTGAGTTTTTCCTTAAATAAATCCGCCAGTTCTTTTGTCAGTTCTGCCGGATTGTTTTCCTGCCAAAGGGTGCCCAATTCAAAGGTATTGGAATTTGTTTTATAATCATACATGCAGGCTCCGGAGGCTCCGATAAGCTCTCCGATTATTTTTAGTGCGTCGGAGAATGAATTTTGAATTTCGAAGTTGCCTACAAAGCATCCAGATACTTTCGAGTAAGTCTGTTCCAATTTGAGCTGTTCCGAGATGGTTTTCTGGGCGCCCATTTGTTCTTCCAGCAAGGCCTCCATGCGATGCGACTGTTCGATAATTTCCTGGCGTTGCCGTGCCAGCTCGGTGAATACCTTGATTTTGCTGATGAGAATGTCTTTGTTAAACGGCTTTGTGATGTAATCCACGGCTCCGGCCTGGTAGCCTTTAAAGATACTTAAATCGTCGAGGTTATTTGCTGTAATAAAAATGATGGGGAGCAAGGTGTGATCTGGATGTTTGCGGATGCGTGATGCCAGCTCGAACCCATCCATTTCTGGCATTAGTACATCCAGTAACGCCATCGAAAAAATGTGCGTATTGAGTGCCTCGAGGGCTTGTTTCCCATTGTATGCTTTAATAATATTGACATGCTGTGCCCGTAAGATCGCCTCAAGAAGTATTACATTCTGGGGTAGGTCGTCAACAATTAGTATTTTGGGTACATAGGCGGTCATGTGCTTTTTTTTTGGATAACGAATATACGATAAAAGGAAGAATTCTCATTCATAAATTTTCGTCTTGTAAATACTTTCTTCACGGGCAGTATACACTTCACCTTTGCTGTAATCAAAGGCAGGGACTGTCGCACAGGGAATGGACTTCCCCTGAAGTAATGCGCCTGAACGTTCGTAGAGCAGTAGCTGTTGCTGGCTGGCATCGACCACACTCAGAATTGTTCGCTTGTTATAATGATGAATTTCCGGAACAAACTGAATGTTTTTTGCTGTTTCATTGCTAAAAATTAAGGTCTTAAATCGGTTGTATACGTTGATTTTCCCTTGATCGATAAAAATGAAATCATTGTTCCCGTCGTGATCAAAATCGTTATACAAAAAATAATGTGCTGCCTGGAAGGCCGAAAAGATCGTTTCTGAAGTTTTGCCCTTTTTGGGAATATAGACCAGATGCCCGCGCTGGTCGGTGGTAATCAAGAAACCTTTTTGGTTGGTTTGATTAAGATAAAAGTCCGAATTCGGATTATTGCAGAACGACTTTTTGATACGCATTCTGACTGCTCCATCCTCGCCGAGCATACTTACCTGGCCATTAGTGCCCGCCAGGATGTACCAACGGTCGTTTTGGTGATTGATAAAAGTGATTTTTCCGTTAACAGGAAATTCCAGTTTTGTTTTCTTCCATTTCTTGTCCTCAGCAGGTTCCAGCGACAGTTTATGCGTTTTGTTTTCTTTATCTACATAGAGAATTTCGGGTTGTGTTTTTTCCTCCGTTTTTATCAGGTTGATGGCATTCGGCGTTTCTACGGGCAGTGGAAAAGGGAATCCTTCAGGCTCGTCGCCGTTGATATCCGTTAAATGAAGCAATTTATCACTGTTCCAGAGGTACTGGCATTTGTTATTATTGTATTTGTCTACCACAAAAATCTCACTTTGAATGGCATCGGGGAAATTTTTTTCCCATAAAAGAGTACCTTGAAGCGTAAAAAAGTACATGGTATTATTGGTGTCAAACAGAATAATCCGGGTCTCCTCTGTGGTGTGATCCGCAACCAGAAAAGGCCCTTTTTTGACCGGAGTCTTCAGGTTGACCCATTGAGAATTGTTGTTTTCTGGCGATTGCTGTTTGACCGAAGGATTTGATGATTGTCTTTGTGGTATTGTGAGGGTGGTCTGTTGTCCTTTTGGTGTGGCCGAAGCGAATACGTCGAGTTGAAGGGTGTGGTAGTTTATACGCTGGTGTTGAATGGTGGCCGAAGTGGGGATAAGTTTTGTCAATGGCAGGGCATTTTGTGTTTCCGATGCATCGGGATGTGCAGATAATCCGTTGATATGAAGGGTGTTGTTGTATTCATGGAGGTCGAAGGCTCCAACAGTGCATGGAATCAGCTCGGTTGGAAATCCTTCCGGATTTTCATTTTGAATAGTTCCGGGATTGAGATAGAGATGATGCAAGGCTTCGGGATGTAACCCTGTAATGACCGAAAGAGGAAGGTTTTGTTTTGCCTCGTTTTTTATCATTTTTTCTGCCTGATGAAGCTTCCCGGAATCGCAGGCCAGTAGCACAATCTGGTTAACAATGGTATAATAATATTTTTGTTCTCCGGCAATAATAATATTGTCCGATGTGGAACTCCTTTTGGTTATAGTGCGGCGGCGTATGGCGCGGCCTGTGCGTTTGCCTATAGTACCCGTGTTGGCGATGGCTATTACCGGATTTTCGTCAGGGAAATCAAAAAATAGCCATGCCATTGCCTCTTTGTGGTTGTATTGATTGTTTAATACCTGCCATAAGGGGTAGGAGTCTTGAATCTGGTGGGCCGGGAAAAGGGAGTTTACCGACGGATAACGGTAGGCCAGCGGAAACAGGCTGTCCGGTTTTTTACTGAAGAGTACAATCGGAAAATGGGCTGAAAGGGTTTCTCCCTGAAGGGTTTTTTTTTGTTGGTTCAAATTATGCGTAAAAAAAAGGCCGGTAAGCACAAGTATGGCTATTGGGATAAAGAGTAGTAAGCTAAACCGAATTGTTTTTTTCATTTCTTTTTCACGGGGTGAATCATTGGTTTGCTCAAAAGTAGAAAAATTTGTGGAATGAGGCTACATGGAACCAATAAAACTAAAAATCGAGTTTTAATTGCCGGTGGAGATGAAAACTTTTTCGGTGTTGCGGGCAACGGCCGTAGCGGTCGATGGCTATGATGTGTTTTGGTGTGGCATACCCTTTATTGTTTATCCAGTCGTATTGCGGGAAGCTTTGGTGTAGCACTGCCATATAGGCATCGCGCGTGGTTTTTGCCAGAATGCTGGCAGCGGCGATGGATTGATAGCGCCCGTCGCCCTTTATGATACAATGATGCTTCAGGTTTTCGTAGGGGTGAAAACGGTTTCCATCCACCAGGATTAAAGCAAAGGGAACCTTAAGCATATCGAGTGCTTTGTGCATGGCTTTAATGGAGGCATTCAGGATGTTTATTTTGTCGATTTCTTCGGGTGACACCATGGCTACCGCCCATGCCATTGCTTCGGCCCGGATGATTTCCGCCAGTATGTTCCGTTTGTGTTCGGTGAGTTTCTTGCTATCATTGAGCCCGGCGATCGAGGTTCCGGGTTTCAGAATCACTGCCGCTGCGGTTACCGGCCCGGCCATGCAACCGCGACCGGCTTCATCGCAGCCTGCTTCCACTAATGTACCGTCGAAAAAGGGTTTAAGCATACCACCTGACTTTTGCAATTACAATAAAAACTATCAGCATCCATAACAGAAAATCAGCCCATTTTTTCCT
>RZYD01000287.1 GCA_009930445.1 Bacteroidia bacterium
CTTGAACACGGAAGAAAAGAAACATACGCTCCCCACTCATTTTGCTGGGATTTAACGGGGACGAAGTGTGCCCTGATTTTGCTGATTATCTGCGGAATTTCCACACACGGCATTCATTGCCGCAAAAAGGCGCATAACGCGCAAAAACACGGGTTGCGCACATATCCCCCTTTGTTCCCTTTGTTAACTTCTGTTCAAAATGTTCTGTATATCAGATGCATCAGAGCTATGTGAATGAATAGTGAGACGTTCCTGCTTTGGAAAAGTACGATACTACGGGACCGACCCCTTATTCCTCAAAGTATTCTCCCTCTCTCTATATAACTCGGCTGTTTGCTCTAACGAATGTAGTGAGTGGTTGTGAAAGATATTCTACAACCGCTTCGCTTGAGGAATAGAGAGCGGTGCAGAGGAATTAACGCTAATGAACAATATGAACGTCGAATTTGATAGCCCATGGAAAGAAATGCTAGACGGCTATTTCCCTTCCTTTATGGAATTATTCCTTCCGATAGCATCGGCCGATATTGATTGGGATCAGGCCTACGAGAGCCTTGATACTGAATTGCAGAAAATTGTGCGAGATGCGGAACTTGGACGTCGTTTAGCTGATAAACTGGTCAAGGTGCATCTGAAAACCGGTGATGAATGGATCGTACTCGTTCATACCGAAATTCAGGGGCAATACGATGTAGCTTTTGCCCATCGCATGTTCACCTATCATTATCGTATTCTTGACCATACAATGAACGTGTGGTCAGTCTGGCGGTTCTTGGTGATGAACGCGGAAACAGGTGCCCGGAACAGTACCACTATTCATTTTGGGGATGTCAGCTTGATTTTAAGTTTCCCATGGTAAAGCTGGTTGATTATCAAACGCGCTGGGCAGAACTTGAGGCGAGCGAAAATCCCTTTGCCACCGTTATAATGACGCATCTGAAAACGCTAGAGACTCGTTCCAATCCACAGGATCGAAAGTTTTGGAAAATGCAGTTGACTCGGCGTATGTATGAACGCGGGTATACAAAACAACGCATTTTGGATATATTTCGTTTTATGGACTGGTTGATGGTGCTGCCTGCTGATGCAGAAAGACAATTTGAAATTGAATTAGAGGATTTTGAAAAGGAGCTGAAAATGCCATACGTAACAGCCATTGAGAGAGCTGGAATTGACAAGTGGATCGAACAAGGGATCGAACAAGGTATCGAGCAGGGAATCGAACGGGGACTCGAACGAGGGATCGAGCAGGGTGAGCAAAAATCTCTGTTACGAATCTTGAAGAAGCTATTTGGAGATATTTCCACAAGTATTGAATGGCGTATACAACATGCCTCTACTGAGCAGCTCGATGTGTGGTTGGATATGGCACTGGATGCCGATACCATTACGGAAGTATTTCCTGATGTATAAGTAACAGCGGTTTCTCGTTTTACGTCCCCTGAATCCGCTGATGGCTCCTGATGGAGTGTTGTTTGTTCTTTATTCGAGGTTCTTTGTTCGTAGTTCGTTGTTGTCCGTGCTTCGCGGTGTAGACACGCGGTTCAGAGCCCCGCTGTTACGCTTTGGTTTCCAGCCCTCAAGTATCTGATCCCCAAAATACCCAAGGACTTGTTGATGAATCACGAAATTATCTTGAATTCGATACATAAGAAACCATATGTAGCCTTCCTTTTTGTTTGGATTTAGCGGGGACGAAGTGTGTTCATTTTTATGAAAACTGATTTACTGAGGTAATGCTATGGGCGGAAAATATATCAACCCATTTACTGATTTTGGCTTTAAAAAGCTGTTCGGTGAGGAAGCCAATAAGGATATCTTGAGGGATTTCCTGAATGAACTGCTACGCGAAGAACAAGGGGAAATTACCGGGCTTCGTTTTTTGCGTAATGATAATCTGGGAGCGATGCAGGCAGACCGAAAAGCGATCTTTGATATCTATTGCGAAAGTGCACGGGGTGAAAAATTCATTGTCGAAATGCAGAAAGCCAAACAGGACTTTTTTAAGGATCGCTCCGTCTTCTATTCAACGTTCCCGATACGTGATCAGGCTGAACGAGGCGACTGGAATTATGAACTGAATGCAATCTATACCATCGGCATTCTAGATTTTGTTTTTCAGGATGACAAAGATGATTCGGATAAATTCATCTACAGGATTAAGCTGTCAGACATCGAAACCAACAAGGTTTTCTATGATAAGCTGACATTCATGTACCTGGAAATGCCGAAGTTTCGTAAAAAGCCAGAAGAATGCGTTACTCATTTTGAGCGATGGCTCTATCTTTTGCGCCATTTATCGGAACTGGAAGACACCCCAGCCCATTTCGATGAAGGCATTTTTGCAAAACTATTTGGAGAAGCGGAAATCGCTCGTTTTGACAAAAAGCAGCTAATGGCCTATGACGAAAGTTTGAAATACTATCGTGATCTCAAAAACTCGGTCGATACAGCCCGTGAAGAAGGCGAGAAAGTCGGCATAGAAAAGGGTGAAAGAACCACATTGCTGCGTATTCTGCGTAAGCGCTTTGGCGAGGTGGCACTGGCGATTGAAAAAAAGGTGGCCGATGCGCCGGTTGAACAGATCGAAGCATGGATTGATGCTGCACTGGATGCCGATGCCCTTCAGCAGGTTTTCCCGGATGTGTAAGAAAAGTAATCGGAATGAATGATTTAATCAAAAAAGCCCCTCTTTATGGGTTGCGTCAGGAATGCATTGATGCCCTTTGCACTGTTTTTGACGCGCATGAGGATGTTTTAAAGGTTGTTTTGTACGGGTCACGCGCCAAAGGAACCTTTCGTCCTGGATCAGATATTGATTTGACCGTTGTGGCACCTGCGGGAACAACCAAATTGTTGAATAAGATCATGACAGAGCTGGATGATTTGCTGCTGCCGTATGAGATAGATCTTTCATTGCATCATCATATTGATAATCAGGATTTACTTGAGCATATTCAGCGAGTCGGGAAGGTGATTTATAAACGATGAAAAATGACCAATTAGATGTCCGATGGAAACAACGCTTCAGTAATTATAAAAAAGCGTTGAGTCAGCTTGATGAATTCATGGCGCAGCCCGAATTGAATAAGTTGGAAGAGCAGGGGCTTATTAAAGCCTTTGAATATACCTATGAGCTGGCGTGGAACACATTAAAAGATTATCTGGAATATCAGGGGGAAACTGATATTGCAGGTTCACGGGATGCCTTCCGAAAAAGTTATGCGGCTGGTTTGATAACAGATGGAGAAATATGGATGGATATGCTTCAAAGCCGTAACAAAACGAGCCACACCTATAACGAAGAAACGGCCGCAGATATTGTTACATCCATAAAAGACGAATTTTATTCCCTGTTTAGCGCATTGAAAGCTGGAATGGAAAAAAGAGCCAAGACGGGCGAGTGATTCATTGGATCATATAAACGACGGGTTGCAATCCCGTCGGTACGGAGGAACGATATCATTAGTGCCGATGAGTGAAAATTAGTGGTTGGAAAAGAAGGGGTGAGTGGCCACAAAAAACACGTCGCGACAGGATAAGCCCAGCGTATCGGGACTTATAGAAACCGTAAATATGAAGAAAGATACAATTGATACCCGGTGGGTAACCACTCCCACC
>RZYD01000288.1 GCA_009930445.1 Bacteroidia bacterium
ATTCGTTCAATTTTTTCCAACTTTTTAATGCGCGACTGGACTTGTTTTGCCTTGGTAGCCTTGTAACGAAAACGTTCAATAAAATCTTCGATCTCTTTAATTTCTTTTTGCTGATTATCGAAGGCGGCCACCTGAGACGACATAACCTGCTCACGTTGAAGCACATATTCACTATACGGACATTTATAATCATACAATCGGCCCATTGTCAACTCAATGGTGCGGTTTGTCGCATTATCGAGAAAAGCCCGGTCATGGGAAACAAGAATTACGGCGCCATGGTAGGCTTTCAAATAATTCTCCAGCCACTGAATGGAAAGGATATCGAGGTGATTGGTAGGCTCGTCCAAAAGAATCAGGTCAGGTTTTCGCAGAAGCAATTTAGCCAGTTCCACACGCATGCGCCATCCACCGCTTAGGGTGCTGACAGGGCGCGAAAACTCTTCCCTGTCGAAGCCCAGACCAAGCAAAACCTTTTCTGCATCGGCCATACATGTTTTTCCGCCCAGCAAGTAATACCGCTCATTATAGTCGGTTAACTGCTGGGTTAGCCGGATATATTGCACCGACTCATAGTCGTCACGTTCAGCCAGCACACGGTTCAATTTATCGATCTGCAGAGCGATCTGGTTCACTTCCTCAAACGCCTTATTCACCTCTTCCAAAACGGAAACGAAAGAACCGGCCACCATTTCCTGAGGAAGGTAGCCCATAGAGGCAGAACCCGGATTAAGTACCTCTCCTTCGTCAGGATGCATTGCACGGGTGATAAGTTTAAGCAGTGTGGATTTCCCGGCGCCGTTTTTACCTACAAGGCCAATACGATCGCGTGGATTAATAATGAACGAAAGCCCTGTAAAAAGTGCTTCTCCGGAAAACCAAACGGATATATTACTTACCGTAATCATGGGTGCAAAGGTAAGAAAAGGCGCTTAACATCACAGTGCAAAAAAAAAGGGAACCCGAAGGCTCCCTTTTTTTGATATAAATCAATGACTATTTGGTAACAACAAGACGTTTGTTGACCACAGCGCCATCGTGCGTAGTAAATTCTATCATATAGGCACCTGCAGCGTAATCACGAACATCGATACGGACAAAATTGTCAGTAGCGTTCTGATCGTAAACTACCTGTCCGGTATAGTTCAGGATGCGAATATTCTGAACGTTTTGCGACAGTTCGATGTTGACAAAGTCGTTGGCCGGTATCGGATAGATATTGGCTTCAAGACCCTGTACTTCATCAATACCAATTTTAACGTCCATATGAACAAACAATTCCTCAACACCTACATCCGGTGTACTATGGAAAGTAGCAAGGGCTTCTTTTACATCACCATGCTGGTAACCGGTAGCATCAAATGTCAAAGTGATTTCCTGTGGTGGAGCACCCGGCAGCAACGTGCCATTACGTGGTTCAAAAGTGAGCCACTGATCATACGTAGCAAGTTCATAACCGAAAACAATATTCATATCAGCCTGTACAAGTCCACCCAGGGTAACAAAACCACTGGCATAGTCAACAGTAAGGAATGCACCACCGGCAATAGGATCACCTGTAGCATTAATATCGTTCAGTACATTATGGGTTACTCCGGTCATAGTTCCTGACATAATGTCAACCTGAATCAGGTCAGCACCACTGCCACCTTGCGAGAACAACCACAGGCTCGGATTTCCGGTGTAACCATCATAGGCCATACCGTAGTTGCTTTCAACACCCGGATTTGTTACCACATTCAGGATTGCACCGTCACGACCCACAAGATAGAAATCAGTACTCCAGTCACAAATCCAGAAACCATCTTCGAGGTCATCATAAGCGATGGCACGAACATTCGCTGGAGCTGCAATCGTACCAACAACATTCATGTTCGCGGGATCGATCTGATAAATGGTTGTAGTAGAAGCACCCCCATAAAGGTATTCACCATCCCATGCCAGGTCACGAAGACCACTTGCGCCAGAAATTGGATAAGCCCCTACGAATGTACCATCCGCATTGTATTTATTGATGTTTGAACCATTCCAGATCGTAGTATAGAAATACGTTCCGTCGAATTCAACACCAGCTTGTGATACCGTACCCCCTGAAGCAGTAGTAACATCGTATTCGAACTGTACATCCCACATTTCATCCGTAACACCGGTCAGGGTAGTCACTTTCGGACTATATTCCTGAGTAGTTACGTCACCGGCGTCAGCACGGTTGGTAATAACGGTTCCAAGATTAGCCGATGGAGTTTTCATGAGCTCAGCCCAGGTTACATTCCATACCAACTGACCATCACCGTGGTTTTCGATGGTTGCATACTCCTCTTTTGACATATTGGGAAAAACTTCAGTGTAGATTTCATCAGGATTAACAACCATGACAGGAGCAGTAAGTTCAGGATTCCATTCGAAATCTTCAGCAACAGCAACAGCGGGAACACTGATAACATTGTATCCCTCTTTTTCGGCGCTGAAATCGTAGGTTCCGGCTTCTACCTCAAGGCTATAAGTACCTGCAGCATCAGTATAAACAGCATCATAATCGCCAACAGTAATCATTACACCCTCAACAGGCTCGCCTGAAGCAAGTTCAGTAGCAGTACCATATACATTGACGAGAATCTGCTCGTATACTTTTACATTATCCACATTCCAATAATTAATATTATAGGAATCAAGGCCATGTGCAACGAAACGAACACTGAAGATATTATCCACAGCATAGGCAGAGATATCATAGGTGTAGTTGGTCCAGTCAATATTGCCAGTATTGGCAAAAGTAACCACTTCATTCCATTCAGCACCATCAAATACTTCCACTGAAAGCATTTCGTTTCCGTCGCCACCGAAATCAGAAAGCAGGAGGTCGAATGAGAGGGCTACATTAGAAGCGCCATCGCCAACGATATCACCACTTTCGAGTGCATAGCTGTAATCAGTAACAGAAGGACTCCAGTTAAACTCGGCAGAAGGAGCAGCAAGACCAACGGTCTGGTTAATAACCCAGTTACCTTGTTCGGGTGTGAATCCCCAGTTCTGCTCTTCAAAACCGCCATCCCATGGTTCGTAGAAAGGAAGTGTAAATACTACACCATCTTCATAAAGTTTGAAATCAAGAACGGTAGTCTGATCATAATAAACGGTAGTAGTTTTCAGAGAGGAAGTATAACCTGATTTCTCAGCCATTACTTCAAACGTACCTGACATTACTTCCATTTCATAATATCCGTCATATCCGGTAGTAGCGGTAAACGCACCTGCAGTTACAGTAACACCCTGCAATACAGTACCCGTGAGACCGTCAATAACAGTACCTGCGAGAACACCTTTTGCATTAACGGTAACCGGTTCAGCACAGATCGGGGTAGATTCACCTTCGTCATAGATGGCGGTTACACAATATGAATAGGTATCAGGGGCAAGGTTCATATCCTGATAAGAGGTATCGGGTGCAGGCACATAAGCCACTGCATCACCATTTCTCCATACGTTGTATCCAAGAAGGATTGCACGATTCAGGTCAGTAACATTGGTAATCGGGGTATCCAGGGCCACGGTTTCGCCACGGGTAGCATGATTAACTGCGTGTCCGCTGGTATTATGCTGCAGCGCAACTTCACCGGCT
>RZYD01000289.1 GCA_009930445.1 Bacteroidia bacterium
CAATTTCATACCGTTTCGTCAATGTCGTACGACTATTATGGAAGGCCCCTTACTACCTATTACGATGTTTTTGATGGGTTCCGGTATTCCAATGCTATCGTGTGTGCCTTTGACCTCAACGGAAAACTAACCTGGACCAACAAAATGGATATCCGCGATGTGCTACTTGAACGAAACAAAAAGATCACTACCCTCGTAAAAGATGATGATTTCTACGTAATGGCATACGCCGGATTAGGAAATGTGGCAAGTCAGGTGATCAAAGAAAAAGAGATTGTAGAAAATATTACCGTAACCAAAGTAGATTTTCTCTACACCCGCGATCAACTCCTTGACGTTGGCAAAAGCCATATCCGGCATTGGTACGGATCCTATTTTCTGGTTTCCGGTTATCAAACCATTCGAAATAACCGGGTAACATCATCGGGTAAACGAACGGTTTTTTACTTATCTAAAATGGCATACAAATAAACATGGGCAAACGAATCACATCTCGAATCCTTCTTCTACTCCTTTGGGTAACAACTTTTGCTTTGCCCGGATGTATATTTGGCCAAAATGATTTATCCGAGGCCAGAGCCAAAGGATACGCACTGCTAGATCAATCAGATCAATGCCAAAATAATGCTCCCGATTCAGTAATGTATTACATCGAACAGGCACTCTCCATTGCAAAAACGGAAAATGACTCCCTCCTGTTAGCTTCCTGCAATAACTATCTGGGGATTTTTCTGGAGGGTCAATCGAAATTTGCTGATGCATTAATTCATTATTCAGATGCACTAAGAATCGCCAAAAATATTAACTACACATTAGGCATTGCAAATTTCTCGAATAACATTGCAGGCATATACGTTATCTGGGGCGACTACAACGTTGCCCTGAATTATTACCTGGAAGCCCTGACCGTATACCGACAGATTAATGACAAAGATGGGATCGCTACCATATATAATAATCTGGGTATCGTGTACGATTATCAAAAGAATTTTACCATGGCGCTGGAATACTACCAGAAAAGCCTGGAAATATACCGCGAAATCGAAAGCTCGCAAGGCATTTCTAACACCCTCAACAACATAGGTTTAATTCATTTCTATAACAAAAATTATACGCTAGCCCGTGATCATTTCATCAAATCGCTTTCCTATGAATTTGAAAATAATGACAAGGAAGGAATTGCCATCTCATTCTCGAATATAGGTGAACTCTATTTTGAAATGGGCGATGACAGTACGGCTTTTCAATATTACGAAAAAGCGCTCTCCATTTATCAGGAAAAACAAAACCTTGAAGGAATTGCCCGAATAAACAGCCAAAAAGCAACAACCTATAAAAAACAGGGAAGACTAAAGGATGCGGAAAATTTTTATTTAAAAAGCCTTCAAATGGCCAGAAACATCAGTGTGATTGAACTGGTGCTGGAAAATCTGGAGAACCTGCATAAACTCTATGCCTTACAACATAACTACAAAAAAGCCTACGAAACTCAAGATGCATTTCATCTGATTCAGGACTCCCTATTTAGCCTGGAAAAACAGACGAAATTTAACGAGATGCAATCGAAATATGATTATGAAAAACACTTGCAGGACATTGAACTGCTGCGGGAAAAAAGTCAGAGGGCCAACATTCAGCTGGAAAAACAACAATTAAAAAACCAACAGCAGCGTGGAATTCTCTATGCGTTGCTGCTTTTCATCCTTGCAGTAGGAGTATTCCTTTTTTATAGCGCCAAAAACAATCGAAAAATCTATCAAAACAACCTCGAACTCAAGAATAAAAATCAGGAAATTGAAGCGGCCAGAAAAGAACTTCTTCTGGCCAAAGAAAAAGCAGAAGAATCAGATCGTTTAAAATCAAGCTTTCTGGCCAATATGTCGCATGAAATTCGCACCCCCATGAATTCCATTCTGGGGTTCTCTGAATTACTGGCCGAGCCTACCCTTACGCAGGAAGAAAAACAAGAATATATCAATTACATAAAAACTTCTGGGAAAACTCTGCTGACCCTGATTAACGATATTATTGACCTGGCCAAAATTGAAGCCGGACAAATAAATATGCACATCATTCCTACAAATGTAAACCACATACTGAGCGAACTGGCCGATTATTACAATGAATTAAAAAAACGGTACGAAAAACCAGAATTAGAGGTAGTTTTCGAAGACGGATTGTCAAACCAAACTGCCACCATTCTCACCGATCCGGAACGTTTCCGTCAAATAATGAATAACCTACTTAGCAATGCCTTAAAATTTACAGAAAAAGGAGCTATACGGTTTGGATACACATTGAAAAACAATGAATTAAAATTTTTTGTTAAAGATTCAGGGATTGGCATTAAGAAAAAACACCTCACCCTGATCTTTGACCATTTCAGACAAATCGATGAATCACACACCAGAAAGTTCGGAGGAACAGGTCTGGGGCTGACCATAAGCCGGAACCTGACTGAAATGCTCGGCGGTTCAATTTGGGCCGAATCAACTCCCGGAGAAGGAACTACGTTTTATTTCACCATCCCTTACCACCCGGTCAAAGAACCGGAAAACCCAAACCTGTCTTCTATGGAACAACTCCAAACAAACCTGAATGCAACACAAGAACCCATACTGAAAGGAAAAGTTATTCTGGTTGCCGAAGATGAAGAATCCAACTTCTTCCTGATGAAAACACAACTTCGAAACACCGGAGTAACACTGTTTAGAGCAAAAAACGGGAAAGAAGCAGTAGAAATGTACCAGATCTACGAACAGCAGATCGACCTGGTGCTTCTGGATATCCAGATGCCGGAAATGAATGGATATGAGGCAATGAAAAAAATTCGCGACAAATATCCGGATACTATTATCATCGCACAAACTGCACATGCCATGGCAGACGAACAAAAAAGGATAAAAGAAGCCGGTTTCGACGATTATCTGGCTAAACCTATCACAAAAGCTAAGTTTACACAACTGCTCATGAAATACCTATAAACCTGACCCGGCTACGTTGTATCATCAATTTACGCACCAGGATTCCGCTATCGTTTACAACCTTGATCATGCAAACTCCGGCAGGCAAATGGCCTATCGCCAAACGAACCGTACGCTATGAACAGACAGAATTTAACACCAGAGTCCCATCCAACGTACAAATCTGCACAGAAGAAAGCGCCAAACCAATAACGACTACGTCATCATGCGCCGGATTTGGCGACACGGATACCTCCGCTTGCGATTCAACGGTAACCCCGGTTCCTGTGATGATAAAATTTGTTTCTGAGGCAAAGTCTATCCCGGCAAAGGATTGGTCAATGGCTTGCACTCCCAGGAAATACGTTCCGGGATCCATTCCGGATAAAGGGTACGAAAGCGAAGCTCCAGCATTACCCCCATGTACGATAGCCGTGTGCCTTCCAATACCAAATCATTCGGGCTCATAACCTCCATCCCACCCGAATAAGAACCCACATATAAATTTTAGGTAAGCGAAGCTGCCAGTGTATGATCGCCACAAAAAAATCCCTGTGAAGAATAACACCCGATTCCGTCATTTCATCATAAGGAGTACCCTGCTAAACCGGAGGAAAATTGTTTATATACGTATTCGAACCAAGTGCATTGC
>RZYD01000290.1 GCA_009930445.1 Bacteroidia bacterium
GTGCGTGTAGAGGCTTTTGCCCGGTGCAATGGCAAAACCGGTATAGAGATGGAAGCACTTACTGCTGCCTCCATTGCACTGCTTACCATTTATGATATGTGTAAGGCCGTTGATAAAAAAATGATTATCAGTGAAATAAAAGTGATTGAAAAAACTAAGAAGTAGCTTTAATGAACTTGATTGTGCTCGCTTTGGCTCCTGTTTGTATTATCGCCGGATATATCTATTTCCGCGATAAATATGATCGTGAGCCGATTGCCCTGCTCTTAAAAAGCCTTTTTCTTGGCGCAATAATTACGGTGCCCATAGTACTGATGGAGAGTGTTCTATCGGTCTTTTCACCAGTAAATACTCTGATCCTGAAGGCGTTTTATGATGGGTTTCTGGTGGCAGCGTTTACCGAAGAACTCTGGAAATTTGCGGCTGTTTATCTCTTGATTTGGAGAAATCCGGCATTCAACGAGCGCTTCGATGGTATCGTGTATGCCGTGTTTGTCTCCTTGGGATTTGCCGGTGTTGAGAACCTTTTATATGTATTTGACGGTGGTGCAGATGTGGCTTTTTCCCGCGCAGTCACTGCAGTTCCGGCGCATGCACTTTTTGGTATTACCATGGGATATTATCTGGCTATGGCTAAGTTTATCCCCTTTCGAAAACAGGAAAATCTTATCAAAGCACTTTTTGTTCCTTTGCTGTTTCATGGTTTTTACGACTTTATTCTTATGACGGGCTTTAACTGGCTCTTATTTGTGTTTTTACCCTTCCTGTTCTATCTTTGGATTACTGGGTTTAAGCGAATGAAGATGCTTTCGGATGTTTCTCGTTTTAACCCGGCTAACCGGGCAAAATCCGAATTTTTATGGAAATTTAAAAATAATATATTTACTGACGATGAAAAATAATGAAAATACAATCCGTATTGTTTCTGTGAATATTTCTACCGAAAAAGGAGTGATAAAACACCCTGTGGATGAAATTGTACTCGACGAAAACGGAATTATTAACGACGCCCATGCAGGCCGGTGGCACCGTCAAATTAGCTTGCTGGCCGATGAAAGCGTTCAGAAATTCAACAAAATTATTGGACGGGAAGTAGGGTATGGTGAATTTGCTGAAAATATAACAACTACAGGTATTTTGTGGTATACCGTGAATCCTTTTGATCTGATCCGTATTGGCGATGCATTGCTCGAAGTAACTCAGATCGGAAAGAAATGCCATGGGGATAATTGTGCCATTTATCGGGAAGTCGGTAACTGTGTTATGCCAAAAGAGGGCATTTTTACCCGGGTGATTCATGGAGGAATTGTGAAACCCAGAATGGAAGTGGAATATCTTCCCAAGGTGCTGGATGTTCGTGTTATTACATTGAGCGACAGGGCTTTCCGTGGAGAATACGAAGACCTGAGCGGACCGGAAACCGCAAAAATCCTTTCCCAATGGGCCGAAAAGCAGGGTTATCCCATCACCATCAGCGCAACGGTTCTCCCTGATGAGGAGGAATTGCTCGAAGGAACCTTACTAAAGGCTATGGAAGAAGGTGCTGATGCAGTCTTTACCACCGGGGGAACCGGAGTGGGGCCCCGTGATATTACACCAGGTGTGGTGTATCGCTGTATTGATAAGGAAATACCGGGAATAATGGAAATGATTCGTATGAAATATGGCGAAAAGAAACCCAATGCCCTGCTTTCACGTGGCGTGGCCGGAGTGATGGGGAAAACACTGGTCTATGCCATGCCCGGTAGTGTTAAGGCAGTTAAGGAATATACGGTTGAGATTCTGACTACTATGAAACATCTGTTTTTTATGATCCATGGAATTGATAACCACTAAGCCTATGAAACGCAATCAGGCACTCGAAGCTTTGTATATGCACATTAAAAGTGAATCCCTACGCAAACATAGCCTTGCTTCTGAAGCTGTGATGCGTGCTCTGGCAGAAAAAATGGGGCAGGATAAGGAACGGTGGGGGCTCGCTGGGCTGCTGCACGATATTGACGTTGAAATTACCGGCGCTGACCCGAAAACACATGGCATAGTTGGGGCGAATATGCTCGCTGAAATGGGTTTTGACCAAGAATTCGTTGATGCGGTTCGCCTTCATAATGAAGAGGCTACTGGCATTCCTCGTGCTACTCTGTTTCAACATGCACTTTCAGCGGGCGAAACCATAACTGGATTAATTACTGCCACTACATTGGTTTACCCGGATAAGAAAATTGCATCGGTTAAACCGAAATCTATTGTTAAACGTATGAAAGAGAAAGCTTTTGCCGCATCGGTGAATCGCGATTGTATTATGGAATGTGAAAAAATTGGTATCCCGTTACCCGAATTTGCTGAGTTGGCGCTGAATGCTATGCAGGCTGTTAGCGACGATTTAGGATTATAGTTTTTTTTCTTTTTTTCCTGTGGTTTTCTTATTTTTGTAGAAATGAAACCTGCGATGAGAATACCTCCTTTTTTTAAGAATCGTTATTTCCTGTTGATTGCAGGATTTTTGCTGGTCATGCTTTTTTTTGATAATAATTCACTCGTACGGCAGGTAAAGCTTAGCCGCAATCTACACGAGGCAAGAACCATGAATGCTTTTTACAGGGAAGAGATAAAAAGGCAGGAGGAGTTTCTTAAAAAACTTCATTCCAACGACAGTTTCGCCGAAAAGCTTGCCCGCGAAAAATACCTTATGAAGCGCGATGACGAAGATGTTTATATTATCGTCGGGGAGTAGCAGGGGTTTACTGCCGTTGAATTGCCTTTCGTTTTTTCTGCAGGCGGAAGAAGCCTTGGCTAACCTGCTACTAAGAATAATTTTTTTACTCTATGAAAGGGTGTGCTCCGATAGGGTGAAGGATAGCTGATTTTTCCTGATGATTGTGTATTTCTGTATTTCGGGTGTTTCATAGCCGCCGAAAGGTTATCCGTACGATTAATACGGATCTACATCTATCGCTATTTTTACGCTTTTGTATTCCTGAAGCCCTTCGAAGGCGTTGATGTGCCCCTGTAGGGTATGACGAAGCCCGGTGAACTCAGGCCCACGTTCTATTTTTACGATAATCTGTTTAATGTACAGGTTTCGAATCCGTGTCACCATTGGGTACTCCGGACCTAAAACTCTTTTCCCAAGGCTGGTCCTTAAGGTGCTGGCCACCAATGCTGCTGCGTGGTTTAATATTTGCGGGTCTTTATGCCTAAGGCTGATATGGATGAGCCGGTAAAACGGAGGATAGTTATAGTTTTTTCGCTCAATGATCTGTTGTGTATACATTGTCAGAAAATCATTTTCTATTACCAGTTTTATGGCAGCATGATTCGGGTTATAGGTCTGAATGATCACTTTTCCCTGCTTTTTCTTCCGCCCGGCCCGTCCACTGACTTGGGCCATCAACTGGTAGCTCCTTTCAAACGAACGGAAATCGGGGAAATTTATCAGGCTGTCGGCACTTAAGATACCCACCAGGCTCACGTTGTCAAAATCAAGTCCCTTGGTCACCATCTGGGTACCTACGAGAATATCGATTTTTTGTTCCTCAAATTCCTTGATGATGCGTTGATAGGCAAATTTGGAACGTGTTGTATCCATATCCATCCGCTCAATACGATAG
>RZYD01000291.1 GCA_009930445.1 Bacteroidia bacterium
TACCCGCACACCCTTATTGGCGATTCCGTAACGATACACAGCGGTGCGGTTATCGGTGCCGATGGCTTTGGTTTTGCGCCGCAGGAGGCAGAAGAGTTTAAGAAAATCGCACAAATTGGCAACGTTGTTATTGAAGACCATGTGGAAATTGGAGCCAACACAACTATCGACCGAGCCACACTGGGATCAACCATTATCCGGAAAGGAGTAAAACTCGATAACCTGATTCAGGTAGCACATAATGTGGAAATTGGTGAAAATACTGTAATTGCCAGTCAGACAGGAATATCAGGTTCCAGTAAAATCGGTGCCAACTGCATGATAGGCGGCCAGGTAGGAATTGCCGGCCACCTAAAAATTGGAAATAATGTCCGAATCGCTGCACAGGCAGGGATTGGCAACCATGTAAAGGACAACGAAACGGTAATGGGGTCGCCCGCATTTGCCGCCGGAAATTATAAAAAATCCTATGTACTGTTTCGGAAGTTTCCCGAACTTTTACAGCGACTTGAAAACCTGGAAAAAAAACAGCAACACAAATAAGCAACTATTTCTCTGTAATGATAACAAAACAAAGAACCATAAACAAAGAAGTAACCCTTTCCGGTGCAGGTTTACACACCGGAAAAATGGTTACCATGAAATTTATTCCCGCTGCAGCCGACCATGGCGTTGTCTTTTGCCGGGTTGATCTGCCAGAAAAACCACTGATTAAAGCGGATATTGATTATGTAATCGACACCTCCCGGGGTACAACAATCAGCCATAAAGGGGTAACCCTGATGACCATCGAGCATACGCTGGCCGCCCTGGCAGGGCTTGAAATCGACAATGTTCTCATTGAAATCGATGCCGAAGAAACCCCAATTCTTGATGGAAGTGCAGCTCAAATCGTCGATTGCCTGCAAAGGGCCGGAATCCGTGAACAGGAAGAAGACAGAGCCTATTATGAAATAAATAACGTGCAGCGCTATTATAATGCCGAGCGAAAAACAGAAATTATCGCACTGCCCTACAATGGATTCAAAGTTTCGGTAATGATTGATTATGCTACCGAAGTGCTGAATACACAAAATGCAGAGCTCCGCACAATGGAAGATTTTCCAACCCAAATAGCGCCTTGCCGGACTTTTGTTTTCCTGCATGAACTCGAATACCTGCTGAATAATAACCTCATTAAGGGAGGGGATTTAAGCAACGCCATTGTCTTTGTAAATAAAATGGTGGAGCAGGACGAACTCGACCGGCTGGCATTTCTTTTTAACAAACCCAGCGTGGAAGTAAAAAAAGAGGGCATTCTGAATAACCTCGACCTTCATTTTGCCAATGAACCGGCACGCCACAAGCTCCTGGATGTAATCGGTGATACGTCGCTCATTGGTAAACCCATCAAAGGACATATTATCGCCACACGGCCCGGGCACTCCGCAAACACCGAATTTGCCCGCATTCTGCGCAAACAAATGAAAATCGATAAACAAAATGCACTTATTCCCCATATCGATACCTCACGACCACCTCAATACGATATTAACGACATAAAACGCATGTTGCCCCACCGCCCGCCGTTTTTACTGGTAGATAAAATTTATGAGGTCAGCGAAACGCATGTCATCGGAATGAAAAATGTCACCATGAATGAATCGTTCTTCGTAGGCCATTTCCCCGATGAACCCGTGATGCCAGGAGTGCTTCAGATTGAAGCCATGGCACAGGCCGGTGGTATCCTGATCCTGAGTACCGTTCCCGATCCGGAAAATTATGTTACTTATTTTCTGAAACTGGAAGACGTAAAATTCCGAAAAAAAGTAGTTCCCGGCGATACCATGATCTTTAAACTAGACCTGGTTGAACCTATCCGCAGAGGAATATGCCACATGAAAGGGTTCGTTTATGTGGGTGACAAAGTGGTTACCGAAGGCGACCTGTTTGCTCAAATCATTAAAAAACAAACCAATTAATTCGCATGAATCAACCTTTATCCTACGTTCATCCCCAGGCACGGGTAGCAAAAAATGTGGTAATCGAGCCCTTTTCCAATATAGAAAAAAATGTGGAAATCGATGAAGGTTCCTGGATCGGATCCAATGTAACGATCATGGAAGGAGCCCGAATCGGGAAAAATGTAAAGATTTTTCCCGGAGCCGTTATTTCAGCAATTCCTCAGGACCTGAAATTCGATGGTGAAGAAACGACCGTTACCATCGGCGATAATACCACCATCCGGGAGTTTGTCACAGTAAACCGGGGCACAAAAGCCAACATGGAAACGCGTATCGGCAAGAATTGTCTGCTGATGGCCTATGCCCATGTGGCACACGACTGCATCATCGGAAACCACGTTATTCTGGCCAATTGCGCAACCCTGGCCGGCCATATCGAAATCGGCGACTGGGCTATTATCGGCGGGTTAGTAGCAGTACACCAGTTTGTACACATCGGGCCACATGTAATGATCTCCGGAGGAAGCCTCGTGCGAAAAGATGTTCCTCCCTTTACCAAAGCGGCCCGGGAACCCTTGTCCTATGTCGGAGTCAACTCTATTGGCCTCAGACGCCGTGGATATTCCAACGAACAAATCAATCACATTCAGGATATTTACCGTATCCTCTACGTTAACGGCCTGAATGTATCAAAAGCAGTCTCCATTATCGAAGCAGAAATCCCGGCTTCACAGGAACGCGATGAAATTCTTTTCTTTATCACGAATTCCAGCCGCGGCATTATGAAAGGCTATAGCAGTAACCGCGACGAAAAACTTTAACAAATAGCACTTTACCACACCGACTCACTTCGCGGGTTCATTCTTTTTTCTATTTTTGCAAAAAAATTAAACAAAATTTATGGCAACAACTGCAGATTTTAGAAATGGGTTATGCATTGAATATAATAATGACCTCTACACCATCATCGATTTTCAGCACGTAAAACCCGGCAAAGGGGGCGCATTTGTGCGTACAAAACTGAAAAACATCAAAACAGGAAAAGTAATTCCCAATACCTTTAATGCCGGAGTAAAAATTGATATCGCCCGCGTCGAACGCCGTCCTTTTCAGTTCTCGTATAAAGATGACATGGGCTTCCATTTTATGAATACCGAGACCTGGGAAGAAATCGTAATACAGGAAGAGTTGATCAATGCGCCCCAGTTTTTAAAAGACGGACAGGAAGTAGAGATTGTCATTCATGCCGATACGGAAACGCCATTATACTGTGAATTACCTCCATTTGTAACGATGAAAATCACCTACACCGAACCCGGAGAGAAAGGAAATACCGCAACAAATACACTCAAAGAAGCTACCGTAGAAACCGGTGCTATCGTGCGAATTCCACTCTTTATTGATGAAGGGGAAACCATTAAGGTGGATACAAGGACTGGCGACTATTCAGAACGTGTAAAAGTATAACAACATAAGAGAATTGGTACAGCCCGCATTCGCAAAAAAAGCAGGACGCAGGGCGTTGTAAACTAACGGATTGCCCATGAAACTCACGTCGCCGTTATCCCTGAAGGAAGCTGCTGCAATACTTCATTGCACTTTTAAAGGAAATCCGGAGCATCAAATCGAGGGATTTAATGAAATCCATGTAGT
>RZYD01000292.1 GCA_009930445.1 Bacteroidia bacterium
ATCAACCATCCGTTTTATTTTTCGAATACGGTTCTTTTTCCATGCCCATACCTGCGGAGAAACATAATAAAAGACCGTAATATTGTTTTTTTTGGCAAACGCGGCCATTCGCAGGTTAAATCCCGGATAATCAATTAGGATCAGTACATCGGGTCGGAATTGAAGTAAGTCACCACGGCATTGTTTAAGATAGCGAGCAATAGTTTTCAGGTTGGAAACCACCTCCAGAAAACCCATAAAAGAAAGATTACGGGTATGGGTAACGATTTCCGCGCCGGCATCCTGCATCCTGTCGCCTCCCCAAGCACGGAAATCTCCTGCCGGATCCTGATTTTTCAGTGCCCGGATAAGATTTGCCCCATGCATATCACCCGACGACTCGCCGGCTATAAGATAATACTTCATACGTTTTTATTTCTTGGGTTAGAAAACCTGTAGCCAAAGAAGCCGAGTTCCTTTTGGGTGTTCTGAGGCCACAGGAGCATTTCAGGCCTGTTGAAACCATAAAAAAAGCACCACCATTGCGATAAAAGTGGCGATGAGGGCACCTCTCCCACTATTTTCGCGCTTTTTTCGAAAGAAAAACCACACGTTCAGGACGCCGGGAATAATTGCGAGCATAGCAGGTTTCCCGGGCTGAATAAAGTGAAGACCACCTTCGCCAGCGACAAAGCCCATGATTCCTGAAATTAAAACGAGAATGAGAGCAATCTGCACAAAAGCGAGTAAAAATCCGGTATTAAAACTATTCTTTGTATACATATTCTTTTTTTTGGTTTAAATACTCCAGATGCGTTAAGTCAAGGGTTAACGGAACCATAGCCACATAGCCGTTATCCAGTGCCCATTGATCGGTTTCCGGGTTATTATCCGATGGCCGGTATTCGCCGGTCAGCCAGAAATAATCCTTCCCGAAAGGATCAACCCGGCGGTCGAACTCTTCATACCAACGCCCCTGTGCCTGCCGGCAATATTTTATCCCTTTAATTTCATGCGCGGGTAAATCAGGAATATTGACATTCATCGTAACGCCTGCTGGTAGCGGATGGGTTAAAAACCGGGTAATAATTGCATGAATGGAGTCACGGGTTCCCGAAAAATCAGCCTGATGAGAATAATTCGTAAGCGAAAAGCCAAGGGAAGGAATCTGGTTGATTGTCCCCTCCATAGCAGCGGCCATTGTACCCGAATAGAGCACATTAATTCCGGCATTACTCCCATGATTAATACCTGATAACAACATATCAGGCTTTGAGGTGGTGAGCTGTTGCAATCCAAGCTTAACACAATCGACGGGAGTTCCACTGCAACTATATTCCTCATAATCAAGGCCAGCGACCAACTTATTCAAACGGACCGGGGTACCTACCGTAACCGCATGCGACTGACCGGAATGGCCTTTGTCGGGTGCAACGACGATCACTTTCCCAAGCGGTTTCACTATGTCAATCAAGGTGCGTATTCCCGGGGCAAAAATACCGTCATCATTGGTAATAAAAAAATAAGGTTTGTGCTTCATTGTATTTCGTTCACATCATTATTAACACCTATAAAATCTTTCAACGCTTCATACAAGCGATGTGTGGGCAAACCCATCACATTAAAATAAGAACCCGCAATAGATTGAATTCCAATCAGTCCGATCCACTCCTGAATTCCATAAGCTCCGGCCTTATCCAATGGGCGATAAGCAGCAACATAGTATGCGATTTCTTCCGCTGTCAAAGGAGCAAAAACGACATGGGTTGCACTATGAAAGACCATCGATTTTCTGCAGGAACGGATACACACGCCGGTTAGCACCTGATGCGCATTCCCGGAGAGAGCAGTAAACATCTCCCGGGCCTCAGCGGCGTTGGCGGGTTTCCCGAGAATTCTGCCGGCAACACATACGATGGTATCGGCAGCAATTACCAACGTTTGGTCGTCGGTGGAAGAAAGGGGAACAGAAGCCGCCTTTGCCATAGCCAGCTGTTCCGCTGCCTCACTATTACTCCAGTCCGGATCAATGCTTTCGTCGATAGCGGCAGCCACCGATTCAAATTTAATTCCCATTTCGTGTAAAAGGGCTTTGCGCCGCGGGGATTCAGAGGCCAGAATAAAAGTATAGGGTTCAAATAGTTTCATAGGATATTAAGCATAAACATGGACAGTACGCCTATCAGGACTGCCACCTTTAATAAAAAGGAAACCCGGGAATAATTCCCTTCGCGAAAAGCCACCGACAATTCAAACATAGCATATCCAAGAAGAATAAGCACCATTGCCAGTACAGTCAGGGTTACTTTATATGTAGGATAAAAAAGCAAAGGCGCCACAGAAAGCAACAACCCGGCACAGAGAAAAATCAAAATAAAAATAAGCAACTGTCCTTTGCTTTTACCAATACTGGCGATAAACGACCGATCGTCTTCCATTCCGTTGTGCAGGTAATCCAGTTGTTTAACAAGCAAAATGAGCAGCACACTGATGAAGGAGAAAAAAGCATAAAAAGCGACCACACGGGCGATTTTCAAATGGAGGTATTCCATTGGCAGTTGTAGGGTAGAGAATTCAAAAAGCCAAACCAACCCGATAGCAATAAGTGGGAACATTGCAATAAGAAAAACGCTTCCCACAACCCGATGATGCAGCCGGGCCGAATAGTAAAAAAGGAAAAGGCTCAATGCCACAAAAATAAAAGAAAACCAAGGGTTTCCGGCAAGAATAGAAGCGGTTATTCCACAAATCACGCCCAGAACATTCAGTAATGTGTGGAGAAGGATTACCTTATTCCGTGAAATTTTCACATCAACCATTACCCGTTCGGGTTTTACCAACAAGTCGTTTTTTACATCAAAATAATCATTAATAACAAACCCTGCAGCTGCCAGTAGTGCGGTTGAAATCACCAGGAAAATGAATGAAGGATCTGAGGTAGTAAGAAAAAGCACCCGGTCAGGCACCAGGCCGGCAACGATCCCATATTTAACCAAAAACTGGGTAAGGATCAAAAACAGCAGTGTTTGCCAACGAATAAGTCTGAAAAAAGTACGCATAATCTTCTTTTTTACCAGTGAAAGGCCGAATCGTTCATCCATTTTCCCTGGATCCGCATCACCTGTTCGATGATATCGCGGACGCATCCGCTACCGCCTTTATAACGGGAAATATAATGGGAAATCTGACGTATTTCCTCCGCAGCGTCAGAAGGGCAGCATGCCAGCCCCACACGTTGCATTACTTCATAATCCGGAATATCGTCGCCCATATAAATAATTTCGTCCGGGGATAAATCATAGCTATCACAATAAGACTCAAAAACCTCAAGTTTATAGGAAACACCCAAAAATATATCCTCAATTTTCAAAGCCGACAGCCGGTTAACCATTGATTCTGATTTTCCGCCTGAAATTATAACAACGCGGTATCCATTGCGCAATGCCAGATTTAGGGCATAACCGTCTTTCACATTTGCAATACGTACGCCATCGCCATCAGGTAATGTAAAGACGCTTCCATCGGTTAAAACGCCATCATAATCAAAAATAAAAGTAGTAATGTTTTTCAATTTTTCTTTATAGTTCGTCATGATTCTGGTTTTCC
>RZYD01000028.1 GCA_009930445.1 Bacteroidia bacterium
GCGGATAATCACGCGGCGATACAAATCGTTCAGGTCGGAAGTGGCAAAACGTCCGCCATCGAGCGGCACCAAAGGGCGTAGTTCAGGAGGAATCACCGGGACTACTTTCACGATCATCCATTCCGGATGATTTTCCATTTTGGCATTGGCCTCACGGAATGCTTCAAACACCTGAAGACGTTTAAGCGCTTCTGCTTTACGCTGCTGTGAGGTTTCCACATTAGCTTTATGCCTCAGCTCGTACGAAGATTTATCAAGATCGAGCTTTTGAAGTAGTGCAAACAAGGCTTCAGCCCCCATTTTAGCAACAAATTTTTGGGGATCGTCGTCATCGAGGTATTGGTTTTCCGGGGGGAGTGAGTCAATAATATCGAAATATTCTTCCTCTGAAAGGAAGTCCAGATATTTCAATCCATCGGCACTTTTCGGTCCGGGGTTAATAACCACATACCGTTCGTAATAGATAATCATATCGAGCTTTTTGGTAGGCAGCCCGAGCAGTGCCCCAATTTTATTCGGCAGGGAGCGGAAATACCAGATATGTGCCACGGGGACCACCAACTGGATGTGGCCCATACGTTCACGGCGCACTTTCTTTTCCGTTACCTCAACGCCACAACGGTCACAAACGATTCCTTTATAGCGGATTCGCTTATATTTACCACAATGGCATTCCCAGTCTTTTACAGGACCGAAGATACGTTCACAAAACAAACCATCACGCTCAGGTTTATAGGTCCTGTAGTTAATGGTTTCCGGTTTCAACACTTCTCCGCTTGATCGTTCGAGGATCATTTCCGGTGAGGCCAGGCTCACGGTAATGGTGGAGAAGCTACTGTTGATCGATGTCTCTTTTCTAAAAGCCATAGTATAGCGATCTGTTATTATCAGAAAAAAACCGGCACAGAATTGTTTATTCTGTGCGCGGCAAAATTTTATTAGTCGAAAGTAACGTTCAGGCCAAGACCTGACAATTCATGAATCAATACATTGAATGATTCGGGGATACCGGGTATGGGCATATTTTCGCCTTTAACAATGGCCTCATAGGCTTTTGCACGGCCCTGGACATCATCCGACTTAACCGTAAGGATTTCCTGAAGGATGTTAGCAGCACCGAAAGCCTCCAGTGCCCAAACCTCCATTTCACCAAAACGCTGGCCTCCAAACTGTGCTTTACCTCCCAGGGGTTGCTGGGTAATGAGGCTGTATGGGCCAATGGAACGGGCGTGCATTTTATCATCCACCATGTGATGAAGTTTCAGCATATAGATATACCCTACTGTAGCGGGTTGGTGAAAGCGTTCACCTGTTCCGCCGTCATACAGATACACTTTTCCATTTTCAGGCAATCCGGCACCCCGCATCAACGCGTTGATCTCATCAATATGCACCCCATCAAAAATAGGCGTGGCATAGGTACATCCCAGTTCTTTGGCTGCCCATCCCAGAACAGTTTCGTAAATCTGACCCAGATTCATCCTTGAAGGCACACCCAATGGGTTAAGTACAATATCCACCGGAGTACCATCTTCGAGGAATGGCATATCTTCCTCACGCACAATACGTGAAACGATCCCTTTATTTCCATGACGGCCTGCCATTTTATCCCCGACTTTCAGTTTCCGCTTTTTTGCGATATAAACCTTAGCCATCTGCACGATTCCATTGGGAAGCTCATCACCGACTGAAGCGACAAACTTTTCGCGGTTATATACGCCAAGAATCTCCTTATACTTGATATTATAGTTATAAATCACCTCTTTAATCAGGTCGTTTTTCTCCTTATCGGCCGTCCAACGGTTAGGATCAATGGTAGTATAATCAATACCCATCAATATTTTCTGGGTAAATTTGACCTTCTTCCCAACAATCTCTTCCTTGTAGTTATTATAAACACCCTGAGAAGTTTTACCACTGACCAAAACCAGCAGTTTATCCACCAGGCGAGCCAATAATGCTGCACTCTCTCGGTTGAACCGATCTTCAATAGTAGAAAGGACGTCTTTTTCCTTAGTACGGCCACGACGGTCTTTCATTGCGCGGGAAAAAAGCTTTTTATTAATTACAACACCCTGCATGGAAGGTGGTGCTTTTAAGGAAGCATCTTTCACATCGCCGGCTTTGTCGCCAAAAATAGCACGCAGAAGTTTTTCTTCCGGAGTAGGATCACTTTCTCCTTTGGGGGTAATTTTTCCGATCAGGATATCGCCTTCATTCACTTCAGCACCGATGCGAATCAGCCCAAACTCGTCGAGGTCTTTTGTGGCTTCGGCACTCACATTGGGAATGTCGTTAGTCAGTTCTTCAACACCCCTTTTAGTATCGCGAACTTCGAGGGTAAATTCTTCCACATGAACAGAAGTAAAAATATCCTCTTTTACCACGCGTTCACTAATTACGATAGCATCCTCAAAGTTATACCCTTTCCAGGGCATAAAAGCAACCTTTAAATTCCGGCCAATGGCCAATTCTCCATTTTGAGTAGCATATCCTTCACACAGAACCTGGCCTTTCTTAACCACATCGCCCTTACGGACAATTGGCCTGAGGGTAATGGAAGTATTCTGGTTAGTACGTTGAAACTTAGTAAGTTCGTAAGTTTTAAATTCATCATCAAAAGAAACCAATTTATCGATTTCATTGCGATAATAACGAATTACAATTGTTTTTGCGTCGACGTAATCCACTTCGCCGTCGCCCTCAGCATTAATGAGCACACGAGAATCCTGGGCCACTGATTTTTCAATTCCTGTACCCACAAAAGGCGCTTCAGGATTAAGCAAAGGCACAGCCTGCCGCATCATGTTGGATCCCATCAGGGCACGGTTAGCATCGTCGTGTTCAAGGAAAGGAATCAATGAAGCCGCGATAGACGCGATTTGATTGGGAGCGATATCGACAAGATCAACGGTTTCCCGTTCTTTAATCGGGAAATCGGCGAGTGATCTGACTTTCAGTTTTTCGCGCAAAAGTTGGCCTTTATCATCCATGGGCGTAATGGCCTGCGCAATAATTTTCGATTCCTCTTCTTCGGCCGTAAGATAAACCGGATCGTGATGGAGTTGGGCTACGCCATTAACGATCGGAATATAAGGCGTTTCAATAAACCCGAGTTTATTAATCTGAGCATAAACACACAGGGAGGAGATAAGTCCGATATTGGGTCCTTCCGGTGTTTCGATGGTACACAAACGGCCATAGTGCGTATAGTGTACGTCGCGCACCTCAAATCCGGCTCTTTCACGGGAAAGGCCGCCAGGTCCCAGGGCGGAGATACGGCGTTTATGCGTAATTTCGGCCAACGGATTGGTTTGGTCCATAAACTGAGAAAGCTGATTGGTTCCAAAGAAGGAGTTAATCACCGAGCTCAGTGTTTTTGCATTGATCAGGTCGGTTGGTGTAAACACCTCATTATCACGCACATTCATACGTTCACGAATAGTACGGGCCATACGGGCCAGGCCAACACCGAACTGATTATAGAGTTGTTCTCCGACGGTACGGATGCGGCGGTTAGAAAGGTGGTCAATATCATCCACCTCAGTGCGGGCATTAACCAACTCAATCAGGTGTTTGATAATGGCAATAATATCGCCTTTGGTAAGCACCCTGATTTCGTCCGGGATATCAAGTTTAAGCTTACGATTAATTTTATACCGTCCAACTTCGCCCAGGTCATAGCGTTTATCGGAGAAGAAAAGCTTATCGATAATGCCTCTGGCGGTTTCCTCATCGGGAGGTTCGGCATTACGCAGTTGGCGGTAAATATACTCGATGGCTTCTTTTTCTGAATTTGCGGTATCTTTCTGGAGGGTATTAAAGATCACAGAATAATCGATATGATCCACATCGTCTTTATGCAGAAGGATGGTTTTAACGTCGGCATCGATCATCTGTTCGATGTGTACCTGTTCAAGAATGGTTTCCCGATCGATAATCACTTCAGTACGTTCGATGGATACCACCTCACCGGTATCTTCATCGACAAAATCCTCGACCCATGTACGAACCACACGGGCGGCGAGTTTTCGGCCAATCGATTTTTTTAGTCCGGTTTTGGTTACTTTTATCTCCTCGGCGAGATCAAATATTTCGAGGATATCCTTATCACTTTCATAGCCAATAGCCCGGAGCAAAGTAGTAACAGGCAGTTTCTTTTTCCGGTCGATGTATGCGTACATCACATTATTAATATCGGTAGTAAACTCCATCCATGATCCTTTAAAGGGGATAATGCGAGCGGAGAAGAGTTGAGTACCATTGGCATGATAGGAAGTGCCGAAGAAAACACCCGGGGAGCGATGCAGTTGAGATACCACGACACGTTCAGCACCATTGATGATAAACGTACCTTTAGGTGTCATATAGGGAATCATTCCCAGATACACATCCTGAATAATTGTTTCAAAGTCCTCGTGGTCGGGGTCGGTACAATAGAGTTTCAGCTTTGCTTTTAGCGGAACGCTGTAGGTAAGACCACGTTCAATGCACTCGGTAATTGCGTACCGGGGAGGGTCGATGTAATAATCGAGGAATTCCAGGACGAAATTATTTCTGGCATCCGTGATGGGAAAGTTTTCAGCAAAAACTTTAAAGAGACCCTCGTTTATCCTGTTATCCGGATTAGTCTCTAGCTGAAAGAAATCCTTAAAGGATTTCAACTGAATATCCAAGAAATCCGGGTAATCAACTCTGACTTTGGTTTTACCAAAATTGATACGTTCTTTTTTCATAGGGCCCAAGGTCGAAATTAGTAAAAAATAAGATATATGTAGGAACAAAATAGTCGAAATACGTAAAACAAGAAATAGACCATGACCCTGAAAAGCTTCGGACCCCAGTCTATCTCTTGTTAAAAGGTGACAGATATCTTACTTAACTTCAACCTCAGCACCAGCCTCCTCTAACTGTGATTTGAGAGCTTCAGCTTCGTCTTTGGATATAGCTTCCTTAATTGCTTTAGGAGCTGAATCGACTAATTCTTTAGCTTCTTTCAAACCGAGTGAAGTGAGTTCTTTAACCAGTTTAACAACAGCGAGTTTTTTAGCGCCAGCTGCTTTCAGGATTACATCAAATTCAGTTTGTTCTTCAACGACGGGGGCATCGCCAGCGCCGGGAGCTGCAACTACAGCTGCTGCTGCAGCAGGTTCAATACCATATTCTTCTTTAAGAATTGTAGCTAACTCGTTTACTTCTTTAACAGTGAGATTCACCAACTGTTCTGCAAATTCTTTTAAGTTTGCCATTTTAATTATTTGTTTTAAAGGTTGTCTTTACTTAACTAATTCCTATTAATAATCAGGGTAAAATTATTCTTTTTCACCCAGAGTTTTCAGCACACCGGAAAGGATTTGACCACCGGATTGCAATGCGCCAATAAGGTTTCTTGCCGGAGATTGCAGAAGGAAAATAACATCAGCAAGGAGTTCATTTTTGCTTTTGATATTCACCAGCGTTTCCAGGTTTTCTTCACCCAGATAGACCATTTCTTCGACATAGGCTCCTTTAAGGAGAGGTTTTGTGTTCCCTTCTTTACGGAATTCCTTAATCAGTTTAGCGGGGCTGTTTCCTGCCTCGCCAAACATCATTGCGGTTTGTCCTTTTAGCACAGGATAGATACCTGAGAAATCTTTTTGTGATTTCTCCATAGCCTTTTTGAGCAATGTATTTTTTACTACCTGTAGCTTAACATTTTTCTTATTACACATCCGGCGCAAATTACTTTCAGTTTGCGCATTAAGTTCGGAGGTATCGGTGAGATAAATGTAGCTATTGGCTTCCAGTTGCTCCGCCAGGCTGTCGATATGTTGTTGTTTTTCGTCTCTGTTCATGACATACAGTTTAGCAGTTAATAATTAGGCGTTGAGCGATTTAGTATCTACTTTAACGCCCGGGCTCATTGTGCTGGAGAAGTACAGACTTTTCATGTAAGTACCTTTCGCTGCTGCGGGTTTTAGCTTAACAATAGTTTGCACAAACTCGCGTGAGTTTTCCAACAACTGCTCTTTAGTGAAAGAGACCCGACCTACAGAAGCATGGATAATTCCATACTTATCTACTTTGAAGTCGATTTTACCAGATTTGACCTCCTGGACTGCTTTAGCAACATCCATTGTAACGGTACCGGTTTTAGGGTTGGGCATCAGTCCACGAGGACCAAGGATACGACCTAACGGGCCGACTTTAGGCATAACATTGGGGGTGGTAATCACGACATCGATGTCGGTCCACCCGCCTTTAATTTTCTGGATATAATCATCCAGGCCTACATAGTCAGCGCCGGCAGCTTTTGCTTCTTCTTCTTTTTCAGGGGGGCAGAGGACAAGCACTCTTTTTTCCCGTCCTGTTCCGTGAGGAAGCGTTACTGTACCACGTACCATTTGGTTGGCTTTCCTTGGGTCTACACCAAGGCGCACGTCAACGTCGAAGGAGGCATCAAATTTCGTATAGGAGATACTTTTCACAAGGTCGATCGCATCTTCGAAAGGATAATTTTCGAGGCGATTAACTTTTGCTAAAGCTTCTTTTTGATTTTTTGTAATTTTAGCCATTCAACCAAATGTTAAAATAGTTCTACATTAGATTAATTAGAAGGGTCTTTCCCCTTTAATTCTGATACCCATACTTCGTGCAGTGCCTGCGACCATACTCATTGCAGACTCGACCGTAAAGCAGTTTAAATCCACCATTTTGTCTTCTGCAATCTGTTTTACGGCATCCCAGTTCACCGTTGCGACCTTAACACGGTTAGGTTCAGCGGAGCCACTTTTTAACTTTGCAGCTTCCAGCAGCTGAACGGCAGCCGGAGGGGTTTTAATGATAAAACTAAAGGATTTGTCCTTAAAAACAGTGATGATAACAGGTAATACTTTTCCTGCCTTATCCTGCGTACGGGCGTTGAACTGCTTACAGAACTCCATAATATTCACACCTTTAGAGCCCAATGCGGGACCTACCGGAGGGGAGGGGTTTGCAGCTCCGCCTTTGATTTGTAATTTGATAAGGCCTACAACTTCTTTTGCCATTTTGTTTTTCTTTGGAAGTTTTTAATTACCGTATTTGGTTGGAAGCAGCCGGTTATTCTTTTTCAACTTGCATAAATCCCAGTTCCAGCGGGGTTTTTCTGCCGAAGATCTTCACCATCACTTTCAATTTCTTTTTCTCTTCATTGATCTCCTCAATAATTCCGCTAAAACTGTTAAACGGGCCATCGGTAACTTTTACCGATTCCCCAACAATAAAAGGAACATTCAGTTCTTCGCCCTGTTCTGAGAGTTCATCCACTTTCCCCAGAATACGATTCACTTCTGAGGGGCGAAGGGGTTCGGGTTCATTTTTCGAACCCAGGAAACCCAGTACATCGGGTGTATTTTTTATAATGTGCGCAACTTCACCAATCAGGATGGCTTCGACCAGCACATACCCCGGGAAGTAATTCCGTTCTTTTGAGATTTTTTTCCCATTCCGAACCTGGAAGACTTTCTCTGTAGGGATGAGAATCTGGCTCACATAGTCATGCAGATTATTCCGAGCCACTTCCGACTCAATATACAGCTTAACCCGCTTTTCTTTACCGCTGATTGCCCGAATCACATACCACCTTTTTTCCGGTGTTTCACTCATTATAAATTCCCTTTATTAATAGGATTCATTACATAAACAGTCCATAGAATACTTCCAGTATATTTTTAAAGGAAATATCCATAAGAAACACCACTAATGCGATGATCAGTGATGCGACAGAAACAACGATAGAGCTGTTTTGCAATTCTTTCCAGGTAGGCCATGAAACTTTTGTAACGAGTTCGTCATAACTTTCCCGGACATATTTACCAACTTTTGTTTTTGCCATTGTTCTTCAAGTTTGCACGGGTGGTAGGACTCGAACCCACAACCAATGGTTTTGGAGACCACTACTCTACCAATTGAGCTACACCCGTGTTTAGCCTTTTCAGGCTGTTAAGGTTATTTTTGCAGTGAAAGGGTCTCCCGGAAATATGACTCCGGGAGATTCCTTTTACCACAATAACCTAATACTTTATTGATGACTTACTAGTCGAGAATTTCTGTTACCTGACCGGCGCCCACAGTACGGCCTCCTTCACGGATGGCGAAGCGGAGGTTTTTATCCATGGCTACTTCAGCGATCAGTTTCACTGTAATCGTAAGGTTATCACCGGGCATGACCATTTCTACACCATCGGGGAGAACGATCTCACCGGTAACGTCGGTTGTTCTAAAATAGAACTGAGGACGATAGTTGTTGTGGAATGGGGTATGGCGGCCACCTTCTTCTTTTTTGAGGATATAAACCTCAGCTTTAAAGTTTTTATGGGGATGAATGGAACCAGGTTTAGCGATTACCATACCACGACGGATGGCATCTTTATCGATACCACGGAGAAGGATACCGGCGTTGTCACCTGCTTCACCACGGTCGAGAATTTTGCGGAACATTTCCACTCCCGTACATACGGATTTCAGTTTTTCAGCGCCAAGCCCAATAATTTCTACAGGTTCACCTACTTTTACCACACCGGTTTCGATTCTTCCGGTGGCTACTGTTCCACGGCCAGTAATGGAGAACACGTCTTCAATCGGCATCAGGAAAGGTTTATCCACATCACGAGGAGGCAAGGGGATCCATGCATCACAGGCATCCATGAGTTCTTCTACTTTTTCCACCCATTTGGGTTCCTGATTCAGGGCACCAAGTGCTGAACCACGAATAACAGGGGTATTATCACCGTCGAATTCGTAAAAACTCAGCAGGTCTCTGATTTCCATCTCTACCAGTTCCAGCAGTTCTTCGTCGTCGACAAGGTCAACTTTATTCATAAATACCACCAGCCGGGGAACACCTACCTGACGAGCGAGGAGGATATGTTCGCGGGTTTGAGGCATAGGGCCGTCAGTGGCCGCTACGACAATAATAGCGCCGTCCATCTGGGCAGCTCCAGTAACCATGTTTTTCACATAGTCAGCATGGCCTGGACAGTCGACGTGTGCATAGTGACGGTTTACGGTTTGATACTCAACGTGTGCGGTATTGATGGTGATACCTCTTTCTTTTTCTTCCGGTGCATTATCGATTGAATCGAATGACTTAAATTCTGCTAAGCCTTTGGCTTGCATATTCAGTGTAATTGCAGCGGTAAGTGTCGTTTTTCCGTGGTCAACGTGACCGATTGTTCCGATATTAACGTGTGGTTTGGAACGATCAAATGTTGCTTTTGCCATCTTAAAATAATTTAGGTTATGTGTCTGCTCGTTTAAATAATTATAAATTAGAGCCGTTGATGAGATTTGAACTCATGACCTCTTCCTTACCAAGGAAGTGCTCTACCCCTGAGCTACAACGGCCTTTGAGCGGGAAACGGGGCTCGAACCCGCCACCTACAGCTTGGAAGGCTGTCGCTCTACCAAATGAGCTATTCCCGCAAAAAAATTCACTCGTATAAGAACATATGCTGTGGGGAGAGGAGGATTCGAACCTCCGAAGGCTTAGCCAACAGATTTACAGTCTGCCCCATTTGACCGCTCTGGAATCTCCCCCAACAGGAGCCGATGGACGGATTCGAACCGCCGACCGGCTGATTACAAATCAGCTGCTCTGGCCAACTGAGCTACATCGGCAATCAGTATTTTTAATAACGTTTTCTACTCACAAAAAAGCAGCCCTTCAAAAAGGACTGCAAATGTATTAACTTTAATTTTAACAAACAAAAGAAACTTTAAAAAAAGTTCATTTTAGGGATCATTACTTTCCCCGCATACGGTCTTTATGCTTTACGAGTTGTTTTTTAAGGGCTCCACAGGCCGAATCAGCACTTTCTTCAAAGGAATCGGTTTGTTTTTTCACAAACAGATCCTCTCCCGGTACCAATAAACGAATCTCGGCAATTTTGTTGTCGGGCCGTTCTTTGGCATCAATTTTCAACGTCACTTCCGATCCAATTACGCCATCGTAGAGTGAACCGATTTTGGTGACTTTCCGCTCGATAAATTCTTCAAGCTTCTGATCTGCTTTAAATCCTACTGAATTGATACTGATATTCATTATTCCTCCTTTTGATTTTTAAGCCTTTGGATGGGCTTGTTTATAAATGCTTTTAAGTTGATCAATACTATTATGGGTATACACCTGTGTAGCCTCCAGGCTGGAATGCCCTAACAACTCCTTGATTGTATTTAAATCAGCCCCGGCGTTTAACATGTGGGTGGCAAAGGTATGCCGAATTTTATGCGGGCTTCGCTTATCGCGCGTGGTGACCTGACTCAGTAACGTATGTACTATTCGGTATATCATTTTTGGATACGCTGCATTTCCTTTAGAAGAAACAATCAGAAAACCCTTATTGTTTAACGGAACGATATGTTCGTTGCGCAATTTTTGATACTGTTTTATATGACTGATAATCCGATCACTAACCGGAATAATCCGTTCTTTATTCCGTTTTCCTGTAACCTTAATTTCACGTCGTTCGAAATGAACAGCCGTATCCTTCAGGGCCGTGAGTTCAGCACAACGCATCCCCGTAGCATACAACAACTCCATAACCAGTCGGTTACGCACTTCCGTAAAATCGCCAGGCGATTCTGGTTGACCAAAAAACAGGAGCATCTCGTCAACCTGGTAAAATACAGGCAGTCGTTTTGGTTGCACCGGAGTGTAAATCGATTCTGTCGGATTTTTATCAGTCAGTCCGATTTTTATACCATATTTATATAGGGAACGTAGTGCGGATATTTTGCGTTTAACAGAAGTAATTTTCATCCCGCTGTCGAGCAGCGTGACCATCCAGGAGCGCAGTATTTCGTGGGTGATTTCGGTAAGATCGGTGATGCCGTATTGGGTCGTTGCATAAGCTGAAAAAGCAGCTATATCCGATGCGTAGGATCTGATCGTGTGCCCGGATCTTCGTTTTTCAATTTTCAGATAAGTAATAAACCGGGATTGTAGCATAGTTGACATTCATGCATAAAAAAAAAGAAAACCTGCCTACTAACAAAATAACGATTAAAGCTAATCAATTATTTTGGAATATGCAAATTTTCTTCCAGCCCGGAAAACACAAACAGGGTTACTGTTCTGCCTGATCTCTCAGATGCTGAACGTAAACGGCTTTCTGCATTTGCTCACGCTTAATAACCGAGGGTTTTGTGTACTTCTGCCGTACACGTAGTTCTTTTACAACGCCGGTTTTTTCAAACTTACGCTTCAGCTTCTTTAAGGCTCTGTCGATGCTTTCACCTTCTTTTACGGGCACAATAATCATAGTAAATACCTACCTTTAGTTTGATTAATAATTATTTATCTAAAAATGAGGGTGCAAAATTAATAAAACTATTATCAAAATCAAATCAAATAATAATTTACCCTGAAATTACCGAATGGACAGGCGGAGTGGTTGATGCTGCCAGCCTGTCTGGTCAACCCAAAAGGCACCCAATGCGTTTTCACCGTGCAGTCAACCCAGGGGTTCCTGAATTCCTATAAAATATTATGCGCTGCCAGAAAAACGATCCTGAGGGGCTTCCGATAACGGATAACACAAACCGCGCATTTTCGTACATTCCATTGGCCATAAACCCTATATAGGAAAATTTTTTCATCGAAAACCGGAGTGGGAATATTCGATGAAACGCGCTATTTTTGCACCATGACAGCAAACTACCTTTCAACCCTTACAAAATACTATCAGGAGATAGCAAAAACAGCCACCCTTTTATGGGAAAAAGGCTGGGCAGAACGAAACGGCGGAAACATTTCACGGATGCTTCCGGAACAACACACGCTAACGCCGGAATCAGCTGAATTACAGGTTTTTCCATTGAAGAGACCTGTACCGGCACTGGCAAAACGGATTATGCTTATTACCGGAACCGGTACACGAATGCGTGATGTCGCCAACGATCCCCAAAGAACTATCAGTTGCATCGCCATTACCGAGGGAGGAATTGGATACCAGCTTATTACACCCGATGTAATCCCCTCCTCCGAATTTCCCTCCCATCTGATGATTCAGGACTTTCTTGCAACTCACCGGCCAGGATATTCCAGCGTTGTCCATACCCATGCCACGCACGTAGTAGCGATGTCGCATCTGCCTGCATTTGCCGACGAGCAACATTTTTGCCATACCCTATGGAAAATGATTCCGGAAACCTATGTCTTTCTGCCAAAAGGCATTGCCCTTCTCCCCTATCAGATACCGGGCAGTACAGAGATTGCACGCGCTTCGGTAAATGCTTTTTCTCCGGGGCCGGATGTGATTATATGGGCAAAACATGGCGTATTCGCTATTGCTCCGGATACGGAAGATGCGTTTGATAAAATTGATCTTATCGAAAAATCAGCTGAAATATACCTCTCAGCCGCAGCCACCGGAAAAGAACCCGCAGGGCTCTCCGATAAAGATTTGATGGATCTGAAAAAAACCTATAGCTTATAATTCGCAACGATGTTTTAATAATCAAACACCGAACCCTATCGCAACAAAGGTCTACTCGCCGTCTTTCAATTTTTCATTCAGGAAACCGGTAAATTTTTTATAAAGATGATAGCGGGTGTTTCCCCCAAAGATTCCATGATTACGGTTAGTATAAATCATCATCTCAAATTGCTTGTCGGCCTGCACCAAACGCTCAGTAAACTCCATGGTATTCTGAACATGCACATTATCGTCGGCAGAGCCATGTACAATTAACAAGCTACCTTCCAGGTCGGCAGCATGAAACAACGGGGAATTTTCGTCGTATCCTTCCGGGTTCTCCTGCGGGGTGCGCATAAACCGCTCGGTGTAAATATTATCGTAATATCGCCAGTTTGTAACAGGGGCAACACTTATTCCGGCATCAAAAATACCTTCCCCTTTCTCCATACACAGCGCCACCATGAAGCCACCAAACGACCATCCCCAGATGCCAATGTTATCGGCATCCACATTCGGATGGCGCGACAACCATTTCGCGGCTTCTATCTGATCGTCCGACTCATAGCGACCCAGTTGAAGATAGGTTGACTTTTTAAACGCTTCGCCTCTTCCGCCCGTGCCCCGGCCATCCACACATGCCACCAAATAGCCTTCCTGTGCCAGATAGTTATACCAGTCAAAACTCCAGCTATCCAGCACTTCCTGCGAACCGGGTCCACTGTATTGCGTCATCAGGCATGGATACTGCCTGTTGGGATCAAAATCAACTGGTTTTAACATCCATCCGTTCAACCCGATACCCGCAGAAGTGGTAAATGTAAAAAACTCTTTTGTGGTATAGGCAACCTTCCCAATCTTCTCTTTATAGGCCTGATTATCTTCCAATACCCTGATTTGCTTACCTTTACGGTCATGCAGTGTTACAAGCGGGGGCGTCTCAGCGTTGGAAAAATAGTTAATAAAATATTTGTATCCCTTTGAAAACACAGCCCGGTTTGTACCTTTACCTGTGGTGATCCGTGAGCGTTTCTTCCCGTCAATACGAACAGAAAAAAGATCACGCTGCATGGGCGAAGTTTCCGTCGATATATAAAATACCGTTTTCGTATCCGGATCATAACCCAGAAAATCCGTAACCTCCCATTCTCCTTTGGTAATCTGCTGAAGGAAGCCCGTACGGAAATTATAGTTATACAAGTGCATCCATCCATCTTTTTCGCTGGTCAGCATAAAATGCTCGTTATCGTCCAGAAAGAGCACATTATCATAATTGCTCTCCTCAATATACCAATCATTTACTTCGGTATAAATCACTTGTGTTTCGCCGGTTTTGGCATCAGCAAAAAGGATTTCCCAGTTATTCTGGTGGCGGTTCACCCTGAAAACGGCCATTGTATGCAAATCATGTGTCCATTGTATCCGCGGAATGTACTGGTCGGTTTCCGGGCCCAGGTCCACATTTCTGATTGTACCATCGATTAATGAAAAGATATGGACAGAAACCAGCGAATTATCCTCTCCTGCCTTCGGATATTTAAAAGTGTAAGGCGAAGGATAGAGTGCATTTTCGTCGAGTGCAGGAGCCTGCCCCTGAAAGAGTGTCATTTCAAACTGTTTCACACTGCTTTCGTCGAAACGCATCCAGGCGAGGTAACGGCCATCTGCCGACCAGGTGAAGGCTTTACTAAAGCCGAATTCCTCCTCATACACCCAGTCGGGCGCCCCATTGATAATATGGTTAACCTCGCCGTCGGTGGTAATGGCTACCTCTTTACCCGCGATTAGATCGTAATAATAGAGGTTGTTTTTTCTGACATAAGCCACCTTATCCGCCGAAGGGCTAAAAGTTGCCAACTGGTTCAGCTCGCCGCCAGGCAAGGGCATTAACAGGTGCGCCTCAAGGTTAATGACATACCATGACGCAGTAAACGAATGCCGGTATAGGGGAGAAACAGCATTGTACACCAGCAACATTTTTTCATCACTACTGAAGGTATATCCGCTGATGGATTTCAGTCCGGTGAAATCGGAAGCACGAAAAAGAGTATCCACAGGTTCGCCTGAGGCATAATCGTAACGGACAATCAGCGAGCCACGCTGCTCCAGTGTAGTGTAATGCGCTCCGTCGTTCATGGAGGCCACACCCCGCACTGAAGAAGGATAAAACGAATACGTACGCCAAAGATCTTCCAGGGTAATTTTCTGCTGCTGTGAAAAAACAGGAGCAACGACAAAAAGTGCCAGCGCAACGGCCAAAAATGATGATTTGATTTTCATAGGATAACGATTTGATTTTTAAGGTTATATTCCTTCCGCATCGCAGACCCCAGAAGGGTGCTTGTAAATGTCGTACTGCAACAGGGTACTTTCATGGAATAAAATTTTGCGCTAAGATAAGGAATATGCATAAATATCACAGCCCATCGGCGGCGTTATGAAAAACAGCCACGCATACAGAAGCCGGGCCTTAAAAATAACAACCGGTATAGAACAAAATTCGATCGAAGCACTAAAAACTTCTTCCTGCATTGCAGGAAAAAAAATAATTGTGTTAAAAATACGGTTTCAGGGATCGGATTTCAAGCGGCTGTATACTTCGAGATCGGCAAAAACATTTCCGGTGAGCAATTCGCCCTGACGCTCAATGCCTTCGAACGAAAACCCCAAACGGATTGGAATCGACCGGCTGGCGGTATTTCCAATTGCACATTTTATTTGTATACGATTCATATTCAATTCATTGAAAGCATAATCACAGAGCCTTCCGACAGTTTTTGTCATAATCCCCTGCTTTTGCCAGGGTGCGGATAACCAATAGCCAATTTCTGTTTTATGGTTACCGGGATCGGTATGGTTAAACCCAGCCAACCCGACAAATGCACCCTTTTTTCGGATGGCAAATACCGGTTCAGAATTTGCAGCCGGGGCATTCACTACCGAATCGACAAAGGCTTCCGAGTCGGCCACCGATTGAGTAACAGCCACAAAAGGCAACCATATACCCAGATAGGAGCGCTGGGTATCGATGGCATGAAAAATATCCGCTGCATCGGAAGATTGCAGTTGATGTAATTCGATTTCCTGATCTACATACAGTACCATTAATTAATAATTAAGCGTGGTTTATTGGATACAAGTTGAGGATATCCCTCGAAAGAAACAAGCATCTCTGACTTTTATTTCAGGGGAAAGGCATACGCCTACCAGAGGGGAAAACCCATTCCACAGGCCTAAATGATAACAAGCCCTGGCACCGTCTGTGTATTAATCCTCCGAATAATAAAGCCATGAGAAAGCATTAAACCGTTCCGCATGAAGCCCAAACCAAAAAAAGGGAAAAATTACTTTTTCCGGATAATCAAATTTAACAGAAACAAAATAATTATGGCTCCGATTGCTCCGGTCAAGATGGCCGCAATCCAACCCTCACCCAGATTAATACCTAACAAACCCAGCAACCAATACCCTACGAAGCTGCCTACTATACCCACCAGAATATTTCCAAGGAGGCCCAGGCCACTTCCTTTGTAAATCAAACTGCCCAGCCAACCGGCTAAAGCACCAATTAAAATTGTACCAATAATTTCCATTGTTGTTAGTGTTAATTGATTTATACTATAACCCTTCCAAATCCTGCAACACGGAGGCAAGAAGAGGAATTCAAAAAAGGAAGCCGGGTTACCAGGTATAGCGGAGGCCAAATGCTGCACCCCAACCAAAACCATTATCATATCCAATAAAATCAAACATAGGGCGGGCATCCAGACTTAACAATAAAGGGACACCCAGAGTATTAAAATCATATTCCAGCCCAACCTGTCCACCAATACCCAGGTTGATGCCCGTATCAGTAAGACCGCCATCATCCCAATTATAAAAGCCAACCGCAGCGCCCGGGCCGGCATACCAATTTAATCCATCAGTCAGGTTCCAATCCCACTGATAAATCCCGGCAAGGAACATATTACTATAATGTTTATACCCGCTGAATCCCAAATCCAACTCGAGGCGGTTTGCATCACTTAAACCGTGCTGATAGGA
>RZYD01000293.1 GCA_009930445.1 Bacteroidia bacterium
CCCAAAAGTGGCACCAAAAAATTTCAGTCAGCTTTTTGCTGAAAAACGACATAAAGGCAATGGTTGATCCTGTTCAATGGTATCAGCAGAAACTGAACGGCGCAACTGAAAAAAAGAAATATTTTGATCAACGTCGTAAGGTTGTTTCATGGTTGCGTGTTGGCGTGTTTTTAGGCGGTCTTATCGCCCTTTTTAGTTGTACAACGAAAAACCAACCGACAGCAGTTGCCGCTGTCGCTTTAGCCACAATAATTATTTTTCTTGTGCTCTTAAAATGGTTTTCAGGCTTGAAAAACAAAGGGGCTTTTTATTCCCGTCAGGTAATTATTCTTCAAAATGAGCTTTCTGGCTTGCAGGGAGATCTGCGGTGTTTTGATGGTGGAACAGAGTTTCAGCCTGCCAGTCATGCCTATGCCGACGATATTGACTTATTTGGTGAGTCGTCGCTATTTCAGCTTATTAACCGTACGGGTACGGCAGGGGGAAAAGAGAAATTGGCTGCCTGGCTTTTGAACCCTGAAATTTCATCGAAAACGTTATTGCGCCGTCAACACGCTGTAGAGGAATTGCGCGATCAACCGGGGTTTATGTTATTATTGAAAACTTACAGCGATTTGGCGGCTATGTCTGAATCTGATGTTCATCAACTGGCGACCTGGAGTAAACTTCCGCAGGTTTTCAGTAAAAGGCTGATTTCTTTTTTTCCGGTTCTGGCTTCGCTATTTTCGGTTACCGGTATAATACTGGTCACTGCTGGTATGCTCCCTTTTTCCTTTTTTTTACTCTATGTTATTGTTGGGCCCCTCTTCATTAGTGCCCTGTTTCTGAAAAAGATTAATGAACGTCATACTTATGTCAGCCATTCAAATGATATTCTGGGAAAATATGCCGGGGTATTCCAATTGTGCGCCAATACTTCATTTACAGATGAATATTTGAACCAACTACAACAACATCTCCGAACTGAAACAAAGGCCAATGTTGCCCTTCAGAAGCTGAGTAAAATTCTGGGTGCGCTCGACAGTAGGATGAATGTTTTGGTCGCTTTTTTATTAAACGGGCTTTTTCTTTGGGATCTCTGGCAGATGGTTCGCCTTGAGCGCTGGCAATCACAGTATGCAGCCTATATTCCGGTTTGGTTTGATTCGGTCGCAACGTTCGATGTGTTATCGAGTTTAGCCGGATTTGCCTTTCGTCATCCTGCTTATACTTTTCCTGAATTTACTGTGAAATCACCAGTTTTAGATCTGAAAAATGCCGGTCACCCACTGCTACCTGAAAAGGAAAGGGTGGGCAACGATTTTTCCATAAAAACACCAGGCAGCTTTGTAATTATTACAGGCGCAAATATGGCAGGAAAAAGTACTTTTCTTCGTACTGTTGCAGTAAATATGGTGTTGGCCATGACAGGAACAGTTGTTTGTTCTTCCCGGATGCAGTGTAAACCAATACAATTGATCACCGGATTGCGAACAACAGATAACCTGGTACGTAGCGAATCGTATTTTTTTGCTGAGTTGAAACGTTTGAAATGGATCATCGACCGGTTGAACCAGGGTGAAGAGCTCTTTATTTTGCTGGATGAGATTTTGAAGGGAACCAATTCGAAAGATAAGCAGGCGGGTTCGATGGCTCTGATCCATCAATTTATCCGGTTGCAGGCAACGGGCATTATTGCAACGCATGATATTTTATTGGGCAGCCTGGCTGAAAGTTATCCTTCGCAGGTGGAAAATCGTTGTTTTGAAGTGGTTTTACAGAAAGATCGGCTGAAATTTGATTATAAACTTCGTGAAGGTATTTCGCAGAACATGAATGCTACTTTTTTGATGAAGCACATGGGAATTACACTGGATTAAAAACAAGAAAGCAGAACAGAACTTTTTTTTACAGCGCTTGTTAATCAGTGGTAATAATGAATTGGAACGGTTGTGCTTGAAATACTTTTCAAATGGGCATAACCCTTCGAAATGAACCTCGATCCAATTCGAAAAAAAGTGTTAAGATGAAAAATTTTCAAGTGGTAAAAGAGATTCCCGGTGTGTATCGGATTTATCCTCTGGTTCCTTTGCGCCGCACGGAGGGCGTTTATTTTGATAATGTACCGATGGAAGCGCTACCACGCGTCGATGCCATCGATCGGGTGCTACACCAGTCAGGCGCTTTGTCACCAGGTAGTTTGCAAGGCTGTGAACGACCCTGGTATATGCATCCTGACCAGGATGATAACTTGTTAGTATTAAAAGGTACGCGCTATGTGGATGTGTATACGCCTGCGCATGGACAGATTGAAAGTTTTGTAATTTCTCCTGAAAAGGTTTTTCATAATGGTGAATTGGTGTATGATGGGCCTGCTATGCTCGTATGGCCGCGTGGTGTATTCCACCGGATTCGCAGTGCTGACGAAGGTTCTGCTTCCGTTAATTTTGCCATCCATTATGAAGGTTTTAACCTTGATACAAATTTCAATGTGTATGATTTGAATACCGAAACCGGGACCTATACCGTGCTTCGTATCGGAAAAGCGGATCAGTTCTAATTATATTTTTGGAAGAAACCGATAATAAAGGAAGAGATCGAAACTCACCAGCAGGGCATTAAACGCGTATAAACCAGTCACCCAGTCGGGGTCGAACGTCAGTTTATGAATAATCCCGCAGAGGTATCCGATGATGATAATCATCATAAACACCGGTGATTTCCCTGCGACAACTTTCGTTCGCAGTGCTTTCATAATTGAAATAGGCCAGCTGGCACCGAAACAACTGAGCATGATTACTTCCCACAAACTCATAATATTTATGTGTTAAACGTCGCCAAAGATAGCAAAAAGGGAGTATCTCCGTTATGGGTTAAACGAAAATACTCCCCAGGGTTTTATACGTGGATAAAATTGTCTATATCATTGTTTTTGTTTTGATGATTTCATCACTATTTAACAGAATGTCAACATATTGTGCGCGTTTATAAGCAAAAGGGTCTTTGATATTTGCTTTTGACAGTTTTCCTCTGAAATCATCGATTTTACTGAAATTATTATGGTCCATCCAGTATTTCATATCCTCGAGCATAGTAGTAATTTGTCCGGCACCATGCATATAGAGGGCACTTACTACTTGTACGGCATTGGCACCCGCTAAAAGGAGTTTGACAACATCTTCGCCTTCGTAAATTCCGCTATTGGCAACAATCTGCGCATCAATTTTTTTATACAACAAGCCCGCGAATCGTAACGGCAGGCGGTATTCATTGCCGGCAGAGAAGAGGTTGGGCGCTGAGAGGGCGATTTTATCGATATCAATATCGGGTTGAAAAAGACGGTTAAAAAGTACAATGGCATCTGCCCCATGATCACTGAACAATTTTATGCTGCGTAGCAGGTTTCCATAGAAGGGGCTTATTTTTACACTTATGGGGATATTTACTGCCTGTTTTACTTTTTTTAACGTTTCGAGCTGACAAAGTAGAATATCGGTTTCATTTTTTTCAAAATCTACCGGGGCTTCATAAAAGTTAAGTTCGAGGCCTTTAACTCCGGTTTCGGCCATTTTTTT
>RZYD01000294.1 GCA_009930445.1 Bacteroidia bacterium
CTGTGACTACCAATTGTTCTCCATGGTGAATTTTAACTCATTTTACAATTTTCTTCGTGTAATATAAATATCGCTTTTCGGAGGGGACTCAATATTTATGCTTTAACAGATTCCAAAGGCGAATATAAATTTATTGAATTTAATCTACCTGAGAAGTCTTCAAGTTTTCGAATGGGATCAAAAAGTAACGGAAAGAAGAAGTTTTTCGGTCTTTTTTAGTAGTATATAAAAAAATAAGTCCTTTACCACATATTTGCGGCAACCTCCATTTCTCTCAACCCTCTGCCGGAATGATTCTAAAATCCCCCTGATGGTACTTCTTGGAAAGTCACCATCGACAACACCGGGAACCTGATTTCTGTACAGGTTCCCGGTGGGGAGTGAGGGAAAAGAATTCAGAACCAACAGGTTTTGGAATGTACCGTTTCAATTAAGCCCAGACCCAACAGGTTTTGAAGAGAGTTTAATTCTACGAAAACCCAGACCCAACAGGTCTTGGAGAGAGTTTAATTCTACGAAAACCCAGACCCAACAGGTCTTGGAGACCTGTCGGGTCTTACCGGAAAGACCTGTCAGGTATTCCTCCTGACAGGTCTGGGATTTATAAAGATTCTGACTTGATTTGAGGAGACAATATATAACGTACCGGGTTCTTTATGTCTGGGATTTATAAAGATTCTGACTTGATCTGACAGGTCTAAACTTATTAAGAAGCCATATCTCTCCTGACAGGTCTGGGTTATTAAAGAGTCTTATTTAACCTGACAGATCTGAATGCTTATAGAAAAATATCCTACCAACAGGTCTGAGATATAATATCCCATTTTTTTCACGCAATGCATGTACTTGTATTAAATATTTATATGTATCTTGGCTTCAAACCACAACCTTATGAAGCATGAGCCACTGGAATATGGTCGTTATTACCATCTTTATAATCATGGTGTCGGGAACAGGGACCTTTTCCCAATAGAAGAGAACTATGAATACTTTTTAGAACTTTATGTGAAGTATATTGTGCCAATTGCTGATACCTTTGCCTGGGCGTTGATGAAGAACCACTTTCATATTTTATTGAGATTAAAGGATTTTGAGGAGGTTTATCCAGGCGTAAACCTGTCAGATTTTCAAAACCTGACAGGTTTCAGAAAGGACTCAGAACCAACAGGTTTGGGAAATGTGGGGTTTCAATTAAGCCCAGACCCAACAGGTCTTGGAGACCTGTCGGGTCTTACCGGGAAAGACCTGTCAGGTATTTCTCCTGACAGGTCTGGTTCCAATAAAAAAGTACCGGATGACAGGTCTGGGTTGCGAAATATCTCAGACCCAACAGGTTTTGGAAACCTGTCGGGTCTTTCTGCAAAACCTCCATCCCGCCACTTCTCAAACTTTTTCAATGCTTATGCTAAAGCAATCAATAAACAGACGGGAATGGATGGCTCACTTTTTCGTCGGCCAATGAAAAGAATATCTATTACTGGTGAATCCTATCTAAAATATCTTCTTTTATATATTCATACCAACCCAATCCATCATGAGATTTGTGAACTACCGGAACAATATAAGTGGACCAGCTATAACGCATTCTTTACCAATCAATATTCGTTTTTAAATTGGGAAGAACCATTAAAATGGTTTGATGACAAAGAAAATTTCTTCTATATGCATAAGAAGAAGATCGATCACATCAGAATAAGCAGGTGGCTGGAGATTGATGAGTAGGTGTAACGCTTGTTGAATATTCAGACCCAACAGTTCTTGGAAATGTGGCGTTTCAATTACCCCCAGACCCAACAGGTCTTGGAGATTTATCGTTTCAATTACCCCCAGACCCAACAGGTCTTGGAGACCTGTCGGGTCTTAACGAAGACCTGTCAGGTATTTCTCCTGACAGGTCTGGTGTCAGTAAAAATAAAGAGTGATCTTTCTCCTAACAGGTCTGAGCACTTCTATATCAACAAAGTTAATATTCTATTGGGCTAACCATTTGTTGAGCCTCTCATCCGTCTTCTCCGCCTCATTGTCATCATCCAGTGGTAAGCCGTAAAAGGTGCCGTCGGGGCGGAGGGCTTTGCTCGCTTTGAAGTTGTAGCCTTCGTTTTTTACAAAACCTTCGAGTGTGGCGCCGCGCTCCTTCAGGAATTCGGCCATCACGCCAATGGCATCTACGAAGTTCCATGGGTATTTTTTCTGATCCCCAAGGCCGTATATCCTATAGGTGCGACCGTTGAGGTCTTCATCTTCAATGGCGGGTATAAATTCATCCCAGTAGTTGGGAAGCTCACCGTAGAACCAGGTCGGTGTGCTGAGAATCGCTTTTTCGTACAAGAGGAACTTCTCCGCTGTAAGTTCTTCGGCATTAACGAGTTCTGCATTATCCTTTCCAAGGTGCTTGAGGATCAAGTCGGCAATGCGTTTGGATTTTATGGTGTTGAAGCTGCAGATAATAGCTGTTTTCTTCATGACTAATAATTTAAAAGGTTAAGGGCTGCCTGATAGATTTTTTCGGTATTGGGAAGAATGGCCTTTTCAAGGATGCGGTTGAAGCCTACCGGCGTATTGGTTGCACCCAAACGCTGCACCGGCCCGTCAAGATATTGGAATGCACGGTCGCTGATTCGTGCTGCCACTTCACCGCCAAAGCCTCCAAATACGTGGTCTTCATGCGCTATCAGCACTTTGGAGGTTTTCTTAACGGATTCCAGAATTGCTTCTTCATCCAGTGGAGCCAGCGAACGAAGGTCAATAACTTCAACCTCTTTGCCGGTTTCTTCTTTGATTTTTTCGGCAGCTTCCAAACTCATGTGGGTTGTATTTCCCCAGGTAATAATAGAAAGATCTTTTCCCTCCCTGCGTGTTTTTGCTTTCCCGAATGGCACTTCATAGTCTTCCGGCACTTTTGCCTCGGCTTTCGGATCGTTGTATAATGCTTTTGGCTCCATAAAAACGGTAATTCCTTCGGAACGAATACTGGTGCGCAACAATCCTGCCGCATCATCGGCAAACGAGGGATAGACAATTCGGATTCCCGGTAAGGAAGCTAAAGCTCCTTCAATTGATTGGCTGTGGTAGAGTCCTCCACCGATATATCCGCCGGAGGCCAGGCGTATGGTAATGTTCGGTGCGAATGCTCCGTTGCTGCGCCAGTAGTCGTGCGCGCTATCCACCAGTTGCTCCATGGCAGGCCAGAAATAGTCGGCAAATTCAGCACCTTCCACAACAACGCGTATTTTTTTATCGTATCTCGACATCCCGTTGGCTGTTGCCATGATGTAGTCTTCTGCGATTGGTGCATTGAAGACTCGTTCTTTCCCGAATTCCTGCTGCATCCCTTTACTCACGTTGAATATTCCCCCTTTCTCTTTATTGGCCATATCCTGTCCCCACAGGTAGGTGTCGGGATTAGTTCTGAATTCAGCTTTCAGGGTTTCATTCAACGCCTCTATCAGGCGTTTTTTCTCGCCTTTTCCTTCAGTCCCATTGGGGTATTTATCCGCAGGGTAAGCTTCCGGCAAAATAAAATCAAAAATGCTTTCCGGTG
>RZYD01000295.1 GCA_009930445.1 Bacteroidia bacterium
AGGCAGCTTTTTTCATTTTCAGAAAAACTCTACAGAACGCATAAAATCAATGAATTATATTGCCTTCAAAAAAAATACTTACCCATCATTAACGATTTGATAATTCATTGGTTATAGTAATATAGTATTTTTACCGATATTTGTAATCCATGCATCATTAAACAAAAGAGAATCAATGCTATAAATTTTTAAAACAAACATGGTGCTTCGATCTAAATAGGTACAGCATACTTGTTATCCGCAACATGTAACTACTTACTACGAATGAAAACTAAATTATTTGAGTATGAAAAAATTGATACACTTTTTATTTCTGACAGCCGTTTTAGGCTTTACAGGACTCTGGGCAACGGGACAAACCACCGACTTGCTCTTTTCGGAGTATGCCGAAGGTAGCTCCAATAATAAATATATTGAAATTTATAACGGAACAGGGGCTGATGTCGACCTCTCCGTGTATTCCGTAAAAATCGGATCAAATGGAAATTTGTTTGGAATTACGGAATCCCTCACCGGGGTTTTAGCAGATGGAGATGTCTTCATTATCGCAAATGGCAATGCCAACGCCACAATCCTTGCACTGGCTGACATAACCAGCGGGGTAGCAAATTTTAATGGAGATGATGTCGTGGGCCTGTTTAAAAATAATGTACTTATTGACATAATCGGTATTGAAGGGAATGATCCAGGCTCAGGATGGGATGTTGCAGGTGTAATCGGTGGCACAGTCAACCATACCCTGGTCAGAAAAGCTTCAATATGTACACCCACTACCGACTGGGCCGTATCTGCCGGCACCACCACAACCGATTCGCAATGGGAAGTGTATGCTATCGACACCTTTGATTACCTTGGATTCCATACCGCCAATTGTGGTGGGGGACCCGTAGCCCCTACAGCCATCACGAACGAGGCCTCAGGAATCGGCAATGGAGTAGCTACCCTCAACGGAACCGTCTCAGCCAATGGCGCCGAAGCTACCATCACCTTTGAATACGGCACTACCGAGGCGTATGGCAACACGATCGATGCCACACCACATACAACCACTGGCGACAACATACCAGTAACTGCCGACCTCTCAGGCCTTAACAACGGCACAACCTACCATTACCGCGTTGTAGCAACCAATAGCGCAGGAACAACCCAAGGTGCAGATAAAACATTGATCCCCTATGCCGACATTATCAATCAGGAAAACTTTGAAAATGATCTGGGCACGTGGTCGGAATATAGTGTTACCGGTGATCAAATATGGGCCCAAAGTGCTTATAGTGGTACTACCTTTGCAAAAATAAGCGGATATGCCGGAGGAAATAATACCAACGAAGACTGGCTGATTTCTCCTGCCATGAATTTCGATAATTACACCAACGAGATTTTCTGGTTCAAAACGGCAATGAATTTTTCAGGTCCACCTCTGCAACTTAAAGTATCCACCGATTATTCCGGCTCCGGTGACCCCAACGCCGCAACCTGGACCGACATCACATCCTCAGCCCTTTGGTCTTCCGGAGGATATGCCTGGCAAAACAGCGGTGTAATCGATCTTTCGGCCTTTAATGGCACCACGGTTTATGTGGCTTTTGTGTATACGTCGACCGATGCTGCTTCGGCCACATGGGAAGTTACCGGGATATTAATCTCAGGTGAGCAGCAAACACTCCCAACAGCAGCGCGCATTGTAGGCTCTATGAATGACTGGAATACCACCGACCCGAATTACGTGATGGCACTCAACATCAACGGGGTCTACGAACTCACCAAAGCACTCGATGCCGGGAATTATGAATATAAAGTACTGGAAGGTGACGATTGGACAGCGCCCAGCTACCCGGGGGCCAATCAGGGAATAGCCCTTACTGCCACTGAAAATATTATCTGGAAAACTAACATTGATTATGACCTGGTATTCCATGGGGTTCCGGCAGTCGCAGGAAACTTCTTCGAAGCCATGGGACAAGGATCCAACTGGACTCCTGGAAACCCGGCGGGTGATATGACTGACCCTGAAGGCGATGATGTGTACACCTGGACAGGACTTGTTCCGGAAGGAAACTGGGAATTTAAAGTTACCTTTAATGAAAACTGGGACCAAAGTACAGGCGGAAATGTCGGGTTCATCTCCGATGGAGTCAATGAAACCACTATGACCTATACCTTTGCCACCAATACCACCGAAGTGACCGGACCGCCACCCCCCACTGCACCCGTTACTTTTATCGTCGACGATAGCCAGAACCAGCATTTTGCCGGATTCTTCCTGAAAGGTTCATGGGATAGCAATGGCCAATATGACCCTTCCTGGAATGGAGGAGCAGAACACACCCTGTTCTTTGATGATGGCACACATGGGGATGCCACAGCCGGCGACCATATCTGGACGGTTACCCTTGACCTTGTTGTGGATGGTGGCAATAATGTCTGGAGTTGGGGATTTAATAATCCCGAGCACACCTGGATTGCACAGGGAGCTGATTTTCAGATTATTACAACCGATCCGATCACGAATACCTTTGTATTACCCGGAACACCCGATCTCGTAATATCGGAAATAATGTATAACCCACCGGAATCAGGAACTGACTCACTGGAATACATTGAAATCTATAACCGGGGTACCGATGCTATCGATCTCAACGGATATTATTTCGCCGCAGGTGTTGATTTTACATTTCCACAGGTTCAGCTGGCACCCGAAGAATACATCGTTATATCCGTTGACTCCATGGCCATGATTAACACCTTTGGCGTTGAAACTTACCAATGGTTTAGCGGTGGATTAAGCAATGGAGGCGAAGAAATCACACTCGCCAATAACTACCAGACACCTGTCAATTCAGTAACCTTTGACGATGCCTCACCATGGCCCACTGAACCCGATGGCAATGGACCTTCATTACGGTTCTGTGATTTTACACTGGATAACAGCCTGGGTGAAAACTGGTCAGCCTCTTTAGCACTCGCTGCCACCAACGGCGCAGGGGATCCAATTTACGGCACACCGGGTTCCGCATGTATTTTCCCGATTACCGACCTGGTCATTACTGAGGTAATGTATGACTCCCCGGAAGTTGGCCTGGATGTACTTGATTTTATTGAAATTCAAAATGTCGGAACCGACCCTGTCGACCTGGAAGGGTGCTATTTTGCTAAAGGAATTGAATTTACGTTCCCCGCTATGGTGCTCGACCCGGGCAACTATGTTGTACTTTGTGCCGATGCTGCTGCTTTCCAGCTCAGTTTTGGAATTGATGCCATTGAATGGACTTCAGGCTGGCTCGAAAATACCGGAGAAGAAATTGAACTCCGCGACAGCCATAACTTTGTAGTTGATTATTTCGAATATGAAAACGAAGCTCCCTGGCCGCTGAACGCTGCAGGGCTGGGTTCTTCAATGACCCTCTGTGACCCCTTGTCAGACAATGCCGACCCGACAAACTGGTCGGCATCCGACGAATTTCTTGCCCTATCCTTCTTCGGTGATTCGATCTGGGCTACACCCTATGGCGGTTGCGTATATCCTATCCCTGACC
>RZYD01000296.1 GCA_009930445.1 Bacteroidia bacterium
AGTGGTTCATCTCTGGATTGTCGCTGACAATGTGCGAAAAGGAGCCGCAACCAATGCCGTCCAAATTCTGCAATATCTGATAAACCATCAATTAATAGCCCTAAAATAAACACGTGAAATTTTATCATACGATTTCCGGATTTCCATTGCTCCCAAACGCGGTTGTAACCATAGGCGTTTTTGACGGAGTACACCATGGCCATCGCACTATTATTGATCGAATGAAAACCATTGCCATGGAAACAGGGGGTGAAACAGTGCTGGTGACTTTTAACCCGCACCCCCGTACAGTTTTGTATGAAGACAGCAAATTTCTGAAATTTATCCATAGCCGTTCGAGAAAAGCAGACCTGCTGGCCCGGACCGGAATTGATTATCTGATAGAAATTCCATTTACGATGGAATTTGCACAAATGCCGGCAAAAACGTTTATCGAAAATATTCTGGTGAAACAAATCGGCGTTAAGCATTTGGTAGTCGGACACGATTACCATTTTGGGAAAGGCAAGGAAGGAACGTACGAGGGACTGGTAGCGATGGGTCAGGAAATGGGTTTTAGTGTAGAAAGGATTGCTCCCGTAAAAATCGGAGGAATAGTTGTCAGCTCAACGCAAATCCGTAAGGCACTCCGTGAAGGCAATATTACAAAAGCCAACGCCCTGCTGGGGTATGAATATTCCATTCTTGGCGAAGTAATCTATGGACAACAACTGGGACGCACTATCGGGTTCCCAACTGCCAATATCGAAGTTCCCAACAAATTAAAATTATTAGCGGCCAATGGTGTATATGCATGCAAAATCCTTTGGAAAAATGAGAAACATATTGGTATGGGCAATATTGGCTACCGGCCAACAGTAAATGGTGATAATCTGACTATTGAAGTCAATATATTTGATTTTAATACCGATATTTATGGTGATTTTCTAACCCTTTACTTTGTGGAACGCATTCGTGACGAGATAAAATTCAAAAACCTGCAGGCGTTAAAGGAACAACTAATCCGCGACGAAATTATCGTTAGGGAACGGTTGAAAATATCCAAACAGTAAACTACCGATTACAGCGTATATAATTATTGTTGAAGGGGGTAAGATAGTAATCCACAAACCTTGACTAAAAATGATTGCCCTAATTCACTCAGGAATAGGCAGGCTAATCGCTAATAAAATAATGCGCTGATCCCGGCAGAAATCACACCACATGCCAGTGATGAAAGTGAGGCCGGATATAACGAAAATAGTATTTAAGGCATTAAAAAATCAAAATTTAGAAAGATACAAGGTTAAGTTGGTTTCCGGTGAAAGTCTAAGCTTTTTGCGTAACCGGTTTCTGGCTGACTCTATACTTCTTACCTCTCTGGAGTTGATAGCAGCAATTTCTTTTGTATTCAGATTTAACTTAAGCAATGCGCAAAGTTTCCTTTCATTTTGCGAAAGGTCAGGGTGCGATTTTGAGAGGTTGTTATAAAATTCTGTATAGACATTTTCAAAGTAGACCCGAAAATCTTCCCATGGATCTATTTCGATGTTGTTTTTTAAATATCTGATTTGTTTATCGATTAATGTCGGGATTTCTGTGTTCGAATCACAAAATTTTAAGTAAATATCCTGTAAATTATTGATCAGCAAAATTTTTTCTTCCTGGATTTTTGTCAGTGTTACCGCCCGGGTAATCAATTCACGGTTTTTATGTTCCAACTCCATATGAAGCTGCGCCTCCTTTTCTTTCTGAATGATCAGTTCCTGCTCCCTGATTAAGCCCTGTTGTTGCTCAAGCGTCTCATTAACATTCTTTTCAAATCTATACTTTTTGATAAGTATAACCGTTAACCATCCGAATAACACGATTAATAAAAATGAGGCAATTAATAGAAAATTCTTTCTGGAATTCTCTAACATTTTGATAGTTAACTGATTTTCAATTTGATTTTTCTCATTAATAACTTGATCCAGATCGAATTTGGACTGAAATCGATGAACTTCGATAGAATTGCTGATTCTATTCAGAGAATCTTTAATAGCTACATGCATTCTGAGGCTTTTAGATGCTTCTTTGTAGTTGCCGGTAGCTTCCAGGCTATTTGCTAACTCAAAGAGCGCATCAGCTTTCAATGCCTGAAGCGAGGTGTTTTCAGCCATTTCAAGCGCTTTCCATGCATATTTCTCTGCAGAACTGTACTCTTTTAATCGATGACTGAGCCTCGACAGAATCGTATAGCATTCAGAGAGAACATTTGGAAATTGCTGGTATTTCGCTGTATCTGTAACACTGCTAAGGTAAGTTTCAGCCAACTTATATTCATTCAACAAAAAGTATATTTCACCAAGATTTTTCAGAGAAATGGCAGTCATGTATAGGGTCGCTGAAGTTTTTGCGATTCCGTATAGTTTGATACCAACTTCGAGCGCACGCGTGTAATCTTCGTTTTTCTTAGCATAGTCGTATTGCTCATGAAGAATATCAAATTTTATTTTTTCATCACCTGACTTTGTGCTAAGCTCAATCGCTTTATTGAAATATTCATCCGCTTTATCATAATTACCTGAAGTAAGATTTAATCCCCCTAATCCCTTGTAAATAAGACCTATATCGTAGTCTAATCCGGTTTTTTCTATTAAACTTAACGCTTTAAAATAAAATTTCATTGCGGTTTTATAATCATTCAGGTCTTGAAAAATCATTGCCATCAACGAGTAAATCTTAGAACGGGTAACGGAATAATTAATAATCTTGCTTACCTCCGCTGAGTCAGACTCAATTTCAAGCAATAAATTATCAAGTGTTTGATATGATTTTTGTAATTTACTCTGATAAAAAAAGGATCTTGCTATATTATACGTTGAGTGAAGTAATCCATATTTATAACCCGCAATCTTAGAAAGCGCATAGGCTTCTTCTGATAAAGACATCATGAGTTCCGGCCCCTGGTCAATATTATCTGCTGCAATCAATAAAGAGTCAATTTTACTACGTGCAGCACTATCTGAATGGCCGGCATTTTCCTGATTACCTACTGCAAATTTCGTCAGAGTAATCAACAAAAAGAAGGAGATTAATAACCTGTTCAAGCGTGAGCTTCTGTTCATAATAGAGCCGGCAAAAGACAAAAGTAGCCCTTCGCCGGCTGTTATACAAATTTGGGGTTACACTCCCTTTTACTTAATCCCCCTTGATCATTCTTTGCGCTGTCCAGTATTTTCCTGATGTTATTTTACACAGGTAGGTGCCTGGTTTAAGTTGATCATTTGAATAATCAAATGTGTATTTTCCGCTTTGCAAATATCCATAGGCCTTTTCATCAAGCAGGATGCCGTTCATATTATACACTGATAATGAGGTATAACTGTTCTCACTTATTTTAAAAGAAATTGTCGTTCGGTCAAAGAATGGATTTGGCGTAATGGCTTCAAAGATAACTGGGGATGAAGCAGTCATCGGAAACTGATTCACTGGGGTAGAGAGCGAATCGGAATTAAAACATAACGCCCAAAAATCCAGGTATTGATCTCCGGAATAGGAT
>RZYD01000297.1 GCA_009930445.1 Bacteroidia bacterium
GTGATGCATCTCCCTTCGCCGTCGTCGCGGCCTGCGCGGCCGGTTTCCTGATAATATCCTTCCAGGCTTTTGGGAATATCGTGATGAATCACGAACCGCACATCCGGTTTGTCAATCCCCATCCCAAAGGCGATGGTAGCCACGATGACATCGACCTCTTCCATGAGGAACTTATCCTGATTTTCTTTTCTGGTGGCTGAATCCAGCCCGGCATGGTAGGGTAGTGCCTTTATTCCATTGACCACCAGTGTTTCGGCCAGTTCTTCCACTTTTTTGCGGCTCAGGCAATAGACGATGCCCGATTTATGGGGGTGTTGCTTGATCAGGCGGATAATGTCTTTTACGACCTCTTTGGTTTTGGGTTTTACTTCGTAGTAGAGGTTTTTTCTGTTGAACGACGATTTATAAAGAGTAGCCTCTGCCATATCCAGGTTTTTTCGGATATCCTGCTGTACCTTGGGCGTGGCAGTGGCCGTAAGGGCAATTACGGGTACTTTTTGCCCGATAGCGTTGATAATCGGGCGTATTCTCCGGTATTCGGGACGGAAATCATGACCCCATTCGGAAATGCAATGTGCTTCGTCGATCGCATAAAATGAAATTTTTATCTGTTTCAGAAATTCAACATTTTCCTCTTTGGTCAATGATTCCGGGGCCACATACAGAAGTTTTGTTTTTCCTTCTGTTAAATCCTGCCGTACTTCTGTAAGCTCCGCTTTCGATAGGCTGCTGTTCATTACATGGGCGATGGCTTTTTCCTGCCCGAAGTTGCGGATATTATCCACCTGGTTCTTCATCAAGGCGATCAGGGGCGAAATGATGATGGCTGTACCTTCGCTGATAAGGGCAGGAAGCTGATAACACATGGATTTGCCTCCACCGGTAGGCATAATCACAAATGTATCCTGGCCAGACAGCATATTTTTTATGATCGCTTCCTGGTTTCCTTTGAATTGTTCAAAACCGAAAATCCTTTTTAACAGATCGTGCAGAGAGTATTGTTCCTTAACATCCATTATTTATTATTTTTTACTGCTATTTTTTTCATAGCACAACAATCAGCGTTTCGCCGATGAATATCGGATTATTTTCCAATATAAACAAATTTAAAAAAAATCTTAAATCCTAAGGGTTTTGAGGGTTGAAATCCAGCCTGTACCACTATTCGGGTTGCAAATATAGAATTATTTCCTTCTGCGGTTATCTCTATGCCTTCTTTTATCCTATAATCCTGGCTCCTTCTGTTTTTATATGTTTCTGATTTTTATATAGGTATAAACGATATTGGAGGAAAATGGCGCTAATATTGAAAAAATGTTTTTTTTTTTGTAAAAAAACGTTGTGGCGCTACTTTTTTAATGAAAAATGCGTAATTTTATACCTTGGAATAAAAGCAATTATAGTCAGGTGAATAGCCTGATAACCTAACGCTAAGAAAATAGTCATGCTGGAAAAGCAATAATTAAGTGAGTGCGGTACAGGGCTATACCTGTCGTATGTTTGTTTAATTAATTAATTTGCAGTGTGTTACAGATAGAAGATAAACAACTGATTAATTTAATAATTTAATCTTATCATTATGGAAAAACGAAGACTTACTCGTTTTTTGGCCGCCTTTGTTTTGGTTGTCATGGCGTTTTCTGCCGTTGCACAACAACAAGTGCCAAGTACATTTAATTATCAGGCCATAGTCCGCGATGTGAGCGGAAATGTGGTTGCTGATCAGTCAGTCACTGTAAAAATGACCTTTCTGGACAATGAAACTGTGGTTTCATCCCAGGAATATACGGTCATTACAAATGATTTCGGGTTGATAAATATTGCCGCTGACCTTTTACCGGCCGAATTTGTCGGTTCCTTGTATGCGGATCCCAAGATTAAAATTGAAATCGATTTTGGCAGCGGATATGTGGAACTCGGAACGAATAATTTAACCAGCGTACCTTATGCTATGAATGCCGGTAATGTGGCAACCCTTAGCGAAGGTGTGCTGACTGTGGGCTCCGGCAGTTCGGTGGTTCTTGCTGATGCTGCTCAGGTCGACGAGAATACAGCGAATATTGATGGCTTGTTATTGGAAATGGTTTCCATTCAATCTACCATTACGGTTTTCGGCACAACCATTACCAACCATTCTACGCGTATTGAGGCATTGGAAAATGCTGGCTTTCTCACCGACGAAACCGACCCGGTGTTTTCAGCCCACCCTGCTCAGGGGATCAACAATGTTTTGATTAATTCATGGAATGCCGCCTATAGCTGGGGAAATCACGCTTCTGTCGGGTATCTTACCCAAGAAACCGATCCCTATTTTACAGGGTCTCCCGCAGCCGGAATCACTTCCAGTGAAGTTACCCACTGGAACACCGCCTATAGCTGGGGTGATCATCACGATGCAGGTTACCTGACCTCCTTTATTGAATCCGATCCGATTTTTGGTGCATCGATCGCTTCCACTATTTCAGCTTCCGATGTGAGTGACTGGAATACCGCGTATCTCTAGGGTGATCACCATGATGAAGGATATCTTACAACGTATTCAGAAACCGATCCCTATTTTACGGGGTCTCCCGCAGCCGGAATCACTTCCAGTGAAGTTACCCACTGGAATACCGCCTATAGCTGGGGTGATCATCACGATGCAGGTTACCTGACCTCCTTTATTGAATCCGATCCAATTTTCGGTGCATCGATTGCTTCCACTATTTCAGCTTCCGATGTGGGTGACTGGAATACCGCGTATCTCTGGGGTGATCATGCAACGCAGGGATACCTTACTACCTTTTCAGAATCCGATCCCTATTTTATGGGGTCTCCCGCAGCCGGAATCACTTTCAGTGAAGTTACCCACTGGAATACCGCGTATCTCTGGGGTGATCACCATGATGAAGGATATCTTACAACGTATTCAGAAACCGATCCGTTTTTTATTCAATCTGCTGCCGCAGGCATTACTACCTTCAATATTTCTGACTGGAACACCGCCTATGGCTGGGGTGATCATACACCCGCAATCAATGCCCTGCAGGGTGAACTGGATGACACACAGGTGGGTGCCGGACTGGAAGACGATGGTTCCTACCCTTCAACCGCCCGAGACATTCAAAACCATGTGTATATTACAGGCGCCTCAAGTCTCTACCATGCCGATGAACTTCTCGATGCGGCCTTATATGTGAATGCCTTGAATATTGCCACCAATTCTGCGGCGATTCTTCAGAATACAGACGATATCCTCGCTAATTTTTATCTTATTCAGGAAAATGCATCCGATATTCAGGATGTACAGAGCGAGTTGGATGAGACACAAGAAGGAGCCGGCTTAAATAGCGACGGATCCTATCCGCTGAATGCAACCAAGTATGCTTATCATTACATGCAAGATGCGGGCAGCCTGTTTAATGCCGATGAATTGTTCGATCAGGCGATTTATCTCAATGAAACGGCCATTGGCATTAATGCCAACAATATTGCCATAAATTCTGATGCAATTATTGATGTTCGG
>RZYD01000298.1 GCA_009930445.1 Bacteroidia bacterium
GATTGCATTCCTTGGCGGGATGGCGGCAGGTTGCACTACCGGAATTCTGCACACCCGGTTTAAAATCAATTCCCTTCTTGCCGGAATTCTGGTAATGACCGCACTGTACTCGATCAACCTTCATGTCATGGGCAAAAGTAATGTTCCCCTGCTGTCGGAAACCACTGTATTTACCTGGATGGAGAATTTCAGCCATCGGTTATCGGGGCAAGGAACAGCCTACCGAATTCTTGGATGGATGGTTCCTGGTACGGATTTGTGGATTCTGATATTTTGCCTGATGATCGTGGTTCTTGTTTGTGGCCTGTTGTATTGGTTTTTCCGCACCAACCTGGGTACAGCCATGCGAGCCACTGGCGACAATGATCAAATGATCCGGGCATTGGGAGTAAACACACGGGTCATGATTATTTTAGGCATAGGTATCAGCAACGGATTTATTGCGTTGGCAGGGTCTATGCTGGCGCAATATCAGGGCTTTGCGGATGTTCAAATGGGAATAGGAATGATGGTTTGGGGCCTTGCCAGTGTAATCATCGGCGAAGCCCTGATCAGCGAAAAAAGCCTGGGGCTGGTCATTGCCGGAGCAGTGATGGGCTCGATACTTTTCCGTTTACTCGTTGCCATTGCCCTGCGCTGGGGAATGAACCCCAACGACCTGAAACTGATAACTGCCGTATTTGTTCTTATCGCCCTGATTCTTCCCGGCATGCTTAACAAATCAAAAAAACGTTCATTAATCCGTCACAGTCATGCTTAACGTACACGAGATCGATAAAACTTTTAATGCAGGAACATTAAATGAAGTACAGGCACTTCGGGGGGTAAACTTTTCGCTATCGGAGGGGGAATTCGTGTGTGTTCTGGGAACTAACGGATCGGGAAAATCAACGGCACTAAACGCTATTGCCGGCACATTCCCCCTGGATAAAGGCAAAATCATTGTGGCCGGAACGGAAATTACGGGCTGGCCTGAACACCGACGGGCAAAATTAATTGGCAGAGTGTTCCAGAATCCTTTCAGTGGGACGGCTCCTACAATGTCGATCGAAGAAAACATAGCCCTTGCAGCGCGACGGGGTTGTAGCCGCGGATTCGGGTGGGGCCTCCCCGCAGAGCGGGTATCCGAATTCAAAACCAGAATAAAAACGTTGAATATGGGCCTGGAAGACCGGCTGGAGAACCCCATAGGAAAGCTCTCAGGAGGGCAACGCCAGGCACTTACCTTGTTGATGGCCACCTGGCTTAAGCCCAAATTACTGTTGCTGGATGAACATACAGCCGCCCTCGACCCAAAAACCGCAGCCAAAGTAATTGAACTGACCGAAACGATTATTCAACGCGATAACCTCACTACGCTAATGGTTACACACTCCATGCAGCAGGCAGTAAACCTCGGAAACCGTATCATTATGATGCATCAGGGAAAAATCGTCTACGACTTCAGGGGAAGTGATAAACAACGGCTCAAAGTAAATGATCTGCTGGCCTTATTCGATGAAATACGCAGAAAAGAACAAATCGACCCTTCAGTAGCAGAATTATTACGAAAAGAATACGTATAAAAATGCCCCGTTTAAAACATAACAAATTACAGGTCTCATCGTTGTCTTAAGAAACAACAAAAATGAATAAAAAACGCACAACTGCATATCTTCCATTCTTACTAACGCTGGTTTTATCGTTGGGAATTCTTGCCGGCTTTTACCTCCATCCCGAAGAAAAATCTCAGGTCAAATCCATCTTTCCTTTGGTACAGATGAAATCCACAAAAGTTGAAGATGTGTTACAATATATTCAGCAAGATTATGTCGATTCGGTGGATATGAATGCCATTGAAGAAGCAGCCATTATCCGGATGCTGGAAAAACTTGATCCACACTCGGTTTATATTTCAGCCGAAGAATTTTTGCAGGTCAATGAGTCGCTACAGGGAAATTTTGAAGGGATTGGAATCCAGTTCCGGATTGAAAACGACACCATTGTGGTGATAAAAACCATTCCCAAAGGACCATCAGAAAAAGTAGGATTAATGGATGGCGACCGAATCGTAACTATAAACGACAGCATTGTTGCGGGTACCGGGCTGGTGAACGACGAGGCGGTTAAACTGCTCAAGGGTCCGAAAGGATCAAGTGTAACTGTGGGCATTTTCAGGCGTGGATTTGATGAACTGCTACCATTTACCATCCTTCGGGATGTAATCCCTACCTGGAGTGTTGATATTGCCTATTTACCCAATGACAGCACAGGATACATAAAGGTGAACACTTTTTCGGTGAACACGGGGGATGAATTTTCAGCGGCATTAAAGCGGCTCAACAGGTCGGAAATAAAGCAATTGATTCTCGACCTGAGAGGAAACACCGGCGGGTATTTACAGGCCGCGATCAGTATGGCGGATGAATTTCTTCCGGAAGGCCAAACCATCGTCTATACCGAAGGGTTAAACCGCCCCCGGCGTTACGCCATGGCAACAGGAAAAGGGTTGTTTGAAACCGGGTCGTTGATTATTCTGATTGATGAAGGGTCGGCCTCGGCCAGTGAAATCGTTGCCGGTGCCATTCAGGATAATGACAGAGGAACGATTGTGGGGCGCAGGTCGTTTGGGAAAGGGCTGGTGCAGGAACAGCATAACCTGAGCGACGGGTCGGCTATCCGGCTTACAGTAGCCAGATACCACACCCCCACCGGAAGGTGCATACAAAAACCTTATACTGAAGACCCCGAAGCCTATTTCATGGAATTTTATGAACGCTATGCCAATGGCGAACTTCAGTCGTCCGACAGCATCCATTTCGCCGACTCGCTGAAATATTACACGCCTGAAGGAAAAATTGTCTACGGCGGAGGCGGAATTATGCCCGATGTGTTTGTCCCGATCGACCCTATCACTGAAAACCCATTCTATTATGAAGCCATAAACCGGGGACTATTATATCAATGGGCTTTTAAGTATACCGATACACATCGTCAGGAGCTGCAACAATTCAATAATTCAGAAGAATTCATCACACAATTCCGGCTTCGTGACAGCGAGTTTAATGCCATGCTTCAATATTGCCGTGAATTGGGGATGGAGGTACCGGAGACGGAGGCCCTTAAGGTAAAACCAAACCTTTTGGCATTGGTAAAGGCCTATATTGCCAGAAATCTACTGGATGATGCCGGGTTTTATCCCGTATACCATACTATTGACAATGGATTCATCCAGGCCATGGAAACCCTCTCACAACCCTAAGCCGTTTTTCAGATAAGGACAAAAGAACGTAACCGGTTGAACATCCCGGGCCCTAACTTGTTTATTGGATAAAACACAAGAATGAAAAAAGCAACACGTTTTTTTATACTGGGTTTATTGCTGCTCGTTATGCAATTACCCGGGTATTCGCAAAAACAAAGTATTAACCAAATAAACGCTTTAACTATGCCATTTGAATTACCTGCATTACCCTATGCAATGGATGCACTGGAGCCACACATTTCAAAA